>NZ_JBXEJO010000023.1:0-111018 GCF_056837965.1 Bradyrhizobium ferriligni | reverse complement strand
ACCCCAACCCTCCCCCGCAAGCGGGAGAGGGGGCGCAGCGTCTTACGCGGCTGCACTCTGTTTCAACTGCTTCAGCCCGGGAACGTATAGGCCGTCTTCACCGTGGTGTAGAACTCGCGGGCATAGGCGCCCTGTTCGCGCGCGCCGTAGCTCGAGCCTTTGCGGCCGCCGAACGGGACGTGGTAGTCGACGCCGGCGGTCGGCAGGTTGACCATCACCATGCCGGCCTCGCTGTTGCGCTTGTAGTGCGAGGCGTATTTCAGGCTTGACGTGCAGATGCCCGAGGCGAGGCCGAACTCGGTGTCATTGGAGATCGCCAGCGCCTCGTCATAATCCTTGGCGCGGATCACGCAGGCGACCGGGCCGAATATCTCCTCGCGCGCGATGCGCATCTGGTTGGTCGCCTCGGTGAACAGCGCCGGCTGCAGATAGAAGCCGGGCGTCTCGCGGTTCAACAGCTCGCCGCCCCAGTGCAGGCGGGCGCCCTCGTCCTGGCCGATCTTGATGTAACGGAGGTCCTGGTCGAGCTGGCTCTGGTCGACGACCGGGCCGACATGCACGCCGCTCTTCAGCGCGTCGTCCACCGAAAGCCCCTTCATGCGCTCGGTCATCGCGGCGACGAAGCGGTCGTGAATCCCTGAGGTGACGATCAGGCGCGAGGACGCTGTGCAGCGCTGGCCGGTCGAGAAATAGGCGCCGTTGACCGCGACCTCGACCGCGACCTTCACGTCGGCGTCGTCGAGCACGACCAACGGGTTCTTGCCGCCCATCTCGAGCTGGAACTTCTTCATCGGATTGGAGAGCACGCAGGCCTGCGCGATCTTGCGGCCGGTCTGAACCGAGCCGGTGAAGGAGATCGCGGCGACATCGGGATGATCGAGCAAGGTCTGGCCGACCACCGAGCCCGAACCGACCACGAGGTTGAGCACGCCGGCGGGAATGCCGGAGCGCGCGATGATCTCGGACAACGCATGGGCGGAGCCCGGCACCAGCTCGGCCGGCTTGAACACGACTGAATTGCCGTAGCAGAGCGCCGGCGCGATCTTCCACGCCGGGATCGCGATCGGGAAATTCCACGGCGTGATCATGCCGACGACGCCGACCGGCTCGCGGGTGATCTCGACGTCGAGGCCGGGACGAACCGATGCGCCCTTCTCGCCCATCAGCCGCAGCGCTTCGCCGGCGAAGAACGCAAAGATCTGTCCGGCGCGCGCCACCTCGCCGATGCCTTCCGGCAGCGTCTTGCCCTCCTCGCGGGCGAGCAGGCGGCCGAGCTCTTCCTTGCGGGAGAGGATTTCGACCGAGATCTTGGTCAGCGCGTCGAAGCGCTCCTGCGGGGTCGAGCGCGCCCAGGCCGGGAAGGCGGCCTTCGCGGCGGCGATCGCCTTTTCGGTCTGCGCCTTGTCGGCCTTGGCGTATTCGCCGACGACATCGCCGGTGTTGGAGGGGTTGATGTCCCGCGTGATGCCTGTTCCGTCGACCCATTCGCCGGCGATGAAGTTCTTCTGGTGAGCGGTCATGTTTCCACCTTTCTTGTTTAGCGCACGAGGCAGGGACGCTTGTCGTCGAAGGTCCACCCGGGGATCAGGAACTGCATGGCCAGCGCGTCGTCGCGGGCGCCGAGACCATGCTGCTTGTATAGCGCGTTCGCGGCCTCGATGGCACCGCGATCGAGCTCGATGCCGAGGCCCGGCCGATCCGGGATTGCGATTTTGCCGCCCTTGATCTGCAGCGGCTGGCGCGTCAACGCCTGGCCGTCCTGCCAGATCCAGTGGGTGTCGATCGCCGTCACCTTGCCGGGCGCGGCGGCGCCGACATGGGTGAACATCGCCAGCGAAATATCGAAATGGTTGTTGGAGTGCGAGCCCCAGGTCAGGCCGTTGTCGCGGCAGGTCTGCGCCACCCGCACCGAGCCCTGCATGGTCCAGAAATGTGGATCGGCGAGCGGAATGTCGACCGCGCCAAGCCGCAATGCGTGCGAGAGCTGGCGCCAGTCGGTCGCGATCATGTTGGTCGCAGTCGGCAGCCCGGTGGCGCGGCGGAACTCGGCCATGATCTCACGGCCGGAGAAGCCGGCCTCGGCGCCGCAGGGGTCCTCGGCATAGGCGAGCACACCATGCATGTTGCTGCATAGCCGGATCGCCTCGTCGAGCGACCAGGCACCGTTGGGGTCGAGCGTGACGCGCGCCTTCGGAAAGCGTTTTGCAATTGCGGTGACGGCCTCGATCTCCTCTTCGCCCCTGAGCACGCCGCCCTTGAGCTTGAAATCGGCAAAGCCGTAATGCGCTTGCGTCGCTTCGGCGAGGCGAACGATCGCATCCGGCGTCATCGCCACCTGATGGCGCAGGTCGAACCAGTCGGGCTTGCCGGTCTCGCCCTCGACGTAGGGAAGGCTGGTCTTCTTGCGATCGCCGATAAAGAACAGATAGCCGAGCGTCTCGACGCTGGCGCGCTGCTGGCCTTCGCCAAGCAGTGCCGCGACCGGGAGATTGAGATGCTGGCCGAGCAAATCGAGCAGCGCGGATTCCACCGCGGTGACCGCATGGATGGTGACGCGGAGATCGAAGGTCTGCTTGCCGCGGCCGCCGGCGTCGCGGTCGGCGAAGGCCTGGCGCATCGAGGCCAGGATGTTGTTGCAGGCGCCGATGCTCTGGCCGACGACGAGGTCGCGGGCGTCCTCGAGCGTCTTCTTGATCTTCTCGCCGCCCGGCACCTCGCCGACGCCGGTGTGGCCGGAGTTGTCGGTGAGGATGACGAGGTTGCGGGTGAAGAACGGCGCATGCGCGCCGCTCAGATTGAGGAGCATGCCGTCGCGGCCGGCGACCGGGATCACCTCCATCGCCGTGACAACAGGTGCGCCGGCAAAGCCGGTGCGGATCGTGTCCTGGATCATCTGCTCCTCCCTTCGTGCTTTGCTGTTTTCTTGGCCGTTCGGCTTATTCTGCCGCCTGCTGCGCGGCGGCCTGCGGCAGCTTGGCCACCAGTGCCGCGAGCTCGGCGATCTCCTGCGTGGTGAGATCGGTGAGCGGCGGCCGCACCGGGCCGGAATCGCGACCGATCACCTTCATGCCGGCCTTGATGATCGACACCGCATAACCCTTCTTACGGTTGCGTATCGCGATCAGCGGCAGGATGAAATCCTTCAAGCCTGCATGGATGGTCTGATGATCGCGCCGGCGCACCGCGGCGTAGAATTTGGTGGCGAATTCCGGCACGAAGTTGAACACCGCTGACGAATAGGTGGTCACGCCCATGTCGAGATAGGGCAGGGCAAAGGTCTCCGCGGTCGGCAGGCCGCCGATATAGGTCAGGCGATCGCCGAGCCGGGTGTGGACGCGGGTCATCAGCTCGATGTCGCCGATGCCGTCCTTGTAGCCGACGAGGTTCGGGCAGCGCTCGCAGAGGCGCGCCAGCGTATCGGGCTGCAGGATCGCATTGTCGCGGTTGTAGACGATGACGCCGATCTTGACCGATGCGCACACCGCCTCGACATGCGCGGCGAGGCCGTCCTGCTCGGCATGCGTGAGATAGGGCGGCAGCAGCAGCAGACCGTCGGCGCCGGCCTTCTCGGCGCCAACAGCGATCTCGCGCGCGATCGCGGTGCCGTAGCCGGTGCCGGCCAGCACGGGAACGCGGCCCTTGGTCTCGTCGACCGCGATCTTCACGACGTGGGGAACTTCGCTCGGCGTCAGTGAGAAGAACTCGCCGGTGCCGCCGGCGGCAAACAGGCCGGCAACGTCATAGCCGCACAGCCAGTCCATGTTGGCGCGATAGGTCGCCTCGTCGAACGAATAGTCCGCGTTGAACGGGGTCACGGGAAACGACAGGAGGCCGCCACCGATTCTAGCGGCCATCTCCTGAGGGGTCATCTTGCTCATGGCGCCACTCCTTGAATGTTTCTGGGAACGGGATGCGCGAGCAGCGCGCGTCCATGGCGGAATTTCTAGGCAATGCTTCGATGCGCGTCCAAGCCAAACGCGGTATCGAGCGATGCTAACTCTGCATCAATCGCCGCGCAGATGCGGCGCTGCGATTTCGGTTGCGATCTCGATCAATGAAGGCAGCAGCTGGTTCTCGTGATCGCGCCGCCACACCATGAACAGCTCGACCGGCACGGGTGATCGCAGCTTCAGCGGCTTCAGCTTGACCTCCGCGATCTTCAGGCTGGCGGCCGCTTCCGGCACGATCGCAACGCCGAGCCCGGCGCGCACCATGGCGAGGATCGAATGGATCTGGCTGAGATGCTGCACATAGCGCGGCAGCACATCGGCGCGCGTGAACATCGAGACCAGCAGATCGTGGAAGTAGCGCGCCTCATAGGGCGAATACATCACGAAGGGCTGGTCGTCGAAATCCTTGATGCTGACGGTCTCGGCCGCGGCCAGCGGATGCTTCTTCGGGATCGCGGCGAGCAACGGCTCGGCCACGACGCGCCGGCTGGCGAATTCCGGCCGCGCGATCGGCGGGCGCAGCAGGCCGGCATCGATCTGCCCGGTGGTGAGCGCCTCGAACTGATCGCCGGAGACCATCTCTTTCAGCGAAAAATCGACCTCGGGCAGGCGCGAGCGACAGGCCGCGATCAGGTCGGGCAGGAAGCCGTAGGCGGCCGCCGCGGTGAAGCCGATCTTGAGCGAGCCGGTCTTGCCGAGCGCGATGCGGCGGGCAACCTGCGAGGCGGATTCCGCGAGCTTGAGGATGCGCCGCGCCTCGGGCAGGAAGCTGCGTCCGGCCGGCGTCAACCGCACCGAGCGGCTGGTGCGTTCCAACAGCGGCGCGTCGATGATGTGCTCGAGCACCTGGATCTGCCGGCTCAGCGGCGGCTGGGTCATGTTGAGCCGCGCCGCGGCGCGGCCGAAGTGCAATTCCTCGGCCACCGTGACGAAGCAACGGAGCTGGCTCAGGTCGAACATCGATGCTAACCCGGAATGGATCGAACGGGGATCTGTGCGTTCTAGCATCGATGCCTCCCACTGGCCAAGAAGACAAAAAGCAGACAAAGACGGCGGCCGAAGCCGCCGTTTGGTTTTCTGCTCCCTCTCCCCGTTCTTACGGGGAGAGGGTTGGGGTGAGGGGCTCTCTCTGCGCAACGGCCGCCTCAATTGATCCGAACGAGTCGGAAGGACTGTCTTTGCGGAGACGTGTTGCTTCGCCCCTCACCCGAAATTCGCTGTGCGAATTTCGACCTCTCCCCGCGGAAGGGCGGGGAGAGGTGAAGCGCGTTCAGGCCCGGCTCAGGCCGCCTTCAGCTGCACCCGCTTGATCTCGCCGACGATGAACAGATAGGCGATCGCCGCGACCAGCGCGTTGGCGCCGACGAACACCAGCGCGCCGTTGAACGAGCCGGTGGCTGCCAGGATGTAGCCGATGATGATCGGCGTCGTGATCGATGACAAATTGCCGAAGGTGTTGAACAGACCGCCGGAAACGCCCCCGGCTTCCTTCGGCGAGGTGTCGGAGACGACCGCCCAGCCGAGCGCGCCGATGCCCTTGCCGAAGAAGGCGAGCGCCATGAAGCCGACCACCAGTGCCTGGCCGTCGACATAGTTGCAGGCGATAATCGACATCGACAGCAGCATGCCGCCGACGATCGGGATCTTGCGCGCCATGGTCAGCGAGCCGGTGCGGCGCAGGATGTAGTCCGAGATCACGCCGCCGAGCACGCCGCCGATAAAGCCGCACAGCGCCGGCAAGGTCGCGACGAAGCCGGCCTGCAGGATAGACAGCCCGCGCTCCTTCACCAGATAGACCGGGAACCAGGTCAGGAAGAAGTAGGTCAGGGTGTTGATGCAGTATTGGCCGATATAGACGCCGAGCATCATCCGGTTGCCGAGCAGCTGGCGGATGTGGTCCCAGCTGGGGCCGTTGTCCTGCGTCTTGCCGGCCTTCGCCGCGTCCATGTCGACCAGCGCGCCGCCCTGCTTGATGTAGTCGAACTCGGCCTCGTTGATCGCGGGGTGCTCCTTCGGCTCGTAGATGGTCTTGATCCAGGCAATGCCCATGACGATGCCGAGTGCACCCATCACGTAGAACACATGGCGCCAGCCATACTCATGGGCGATCCAGCCCATCAGCGGCGCGAAGATCACGGTGGCGAAATACTGTCCCGAATTGAAGAAGGCCGACGCGGTGCCGCGTTCATTGCCGGGGAACCAGGAGGCGACGATGCGGGCGTTGGCCGGGAATGACGGCGCCTCGGCGATGCCGACCAGAAAGCGCAGCCCGAACAGCAGGGCCACGGCCGTGCCCGCGGACAGGAACCCGACCAGACCCTGCATCGCGGTGAAGATCGACCAGACGATGATGCTGATCGCATAGACCCATTTCGAGCCGAAGCGGTCGAGCAGCCAGCCGCACGGCACCTGGGCGACCACATAGGACCAGCCGAAGGCCGAGAACACGTAGCCCATCGCGACGGGATCGAGATGCAGTTCCTTGGAAAGCGCGGGGCCGGCGATCGAGAGCGTGGCGCGATCGGCATAGTTCACGGTGGTGACGAGAAACAGCATCGTCACGATCAAGAGCCGGACGCGGGATCGCCGCGTGTCTGCGGCGGACACAATTGCGCTCATTAGCGCCTCCTTGAAAATTTCCTCGGGGTCTGTCCTAGAGAGATGACGACAATGGGTCCAAGCCGAAACGGGTATTGATCCATACCGATTTTGAATGGATCGGCCCGGTGTCATTCCACCTTTGCCGCTATTGCCAGGGTTTCGTATTTAGTGTACCAATAGTACAGTTATTAAGGGCGCAGCGTTGCGCCCGGCTGCTCGAGGTCGAATGCCGATGACCACGCCGCGCGACTATGAGGTGTTCGAGGCAGGTGAGGTGACGCTGCAGGGCGGTGCCGTGTTTCCGCAGCTGAGGCTCGCTTACAAGACCTATGGCACGCCGAGCGCGGCGCGGGACAACGTCATCCTCTATCCGACGTCGTTTGCCGCACAGCACGCGGACATCGAATGGCTGGTGCAGCCGGGCGGCGCGCTCGATCCCGGGCGCTACTTCATCGTCATCGCGAATCTGTTCGGCAATGGCCTGTCGTCCTCGCCGTCGAATTCGGCCGAGGTGCTCGGCGGCGCGCCGTTTCCTGCCTTCACCTATCATGACGCGGTCGCGATCCAGCGGCGGCTGCTGGTCGAGCGCTTCGGCGTGACCAGGCTCGCGCTGGTCTACGGCTGGTCGATGGGCGGCATGCAGGCCTATCACTGGGCCGCGCGATATCCCGACATGGTCGAGCGCGCAGTCGTGGTTTGCGGCAGCGCGCGGTGCTCGCCGTATAATCATGTGTTCCTCGAAGGTGTGAAGGCCGCGCTGACCGCCGACCCGGCCTACCGGGACGGCCGCTTCGTCAGCAAGCCCGCGGCGGGCCTTCGCGCGATGGGGCGCGTCTACGCCGGCTGGGCGATGTCGCATGCGTTCTATCGCGAGGAAGTCTGGCGCGCGGCCGGCTTCAACTCGTTGGAAGATTACCTCGCGGGATCATGGGACGGTGCCTTCGCGCGGCGCGATGCGAATGATCTGCTGGCGCAGATCGCGATCTGGCAGGCCGGCGATATCAGCCGTTGCGATCAATTCGGCGGCGACTTCGACCGGGCGCTGGCCGCGATCAAGGCGCATATCCTGCTGATGCCGGGTCGTACCGATCGCTATTTCGACCCGCGCGACAACGAGGATGAACTCGGCCGCTTGGTCAACGCGCGCTCGGCCGCGCTGCACGCGATTCCGTCGATCCACGGGCACCGGGCCGGCAATCCCGCCAACAACGCCGAAGACCGCGCCTTCATCAACGCCGAAATCTCGGCGCTGCTGCAACGCTGACAGGTGAGACGACCATGAGCACCGCCGAGACCAGTGACGCCGGACCCCGCCTGAAGCCGCTCAGCCCGCTGACCTTGCGCGATCTGTCGACCAAGTCGAACCTTGCCGGCACGGTGCGTGCGGCAAGCCATTACGGGATGATCATCATCGTCGGCGCGCTTATCTTGCTGGTCTCGTCGCGCCATGGCCTGCCATGGGCGCTGCCGCTGATTGCCGTGCAGGGCTACTTCGTCGCGTTCCTGTTCATGGTCGTGCATGAGACCGCGCACAAGACGGCGTTCCGCAGTCCAGCGCTCAATCGTGTCGTCGGCAATCTGTCCGCCTTCATGATCGGACTGCCCTACCAGTATTACTGCCTGTTTCACTGGGACCATCACCGCTACACGCAGGATCCTGCGAGGGACCCGGAGCTGATCGTCGGCCCCAAGCCCGCGTCGGACACCCAGCTCGCGATCGCCTATTCGGGACTGCTGCAGGTGTTGGTTCGTATCCGCCTGATGTTTTGGCATGCACTCACCGGAAAGGTGGTCGTGCCGTGGATTCCGGAGCACAAGCGCGCCTCGATCGTACTGGAGGCAAGGCTCTATCTCGCGGGCTATCTGCTGTTGCTCGCGGCATCGTTCGCGCTGCACAGTGCGATCCTGCTCTGGGTGTGGGTCGTGCCGCTCCTGGCCGGTCAGCTCATCCTGCGCCCCTATCTCTATGCCGAGCACACCGGCTGCGAGCAGACGCGGAGCGCGTTCGAGAACACGCGCACCACGATGACCGGCAGGATCATGAAATGGTTCGCCTGGAACATGCCTTACCATGTCGAGCACCACGCCTATCCCACGGTGCCGTTCCATGCGCTTCCGAAGCTGAACGCCATCGTCGATGGCCACATCGTGTATCGCGGCAGCAGTTACCGGGCCGTCACGCGCGAGACCTGGGCCTGGTTCCGCCGTCAGCGCCAACGCTCTGCTTGATAGTCAAGCGTCCGCGCGGGGCCGCAGCACCAGATTGACGAGATTGCGGGCATAGGCCGGCGTCAGCGGCTTGATGCCGAAGACGTAGCGGTAGAACAGGCTGCCATAGATCGCGTCGTAGATATCGCCGGGGACGCCCGGCGCGCCGATGCTGCCGTCCTTCTGGCCGGCGGCGATGATCTCCAGCATCTTGCTGCGGCGCAGGCCGAGGTAACGCTCGTAGAACAGTTCCGCCGTGCCGGTCTTCGAGATGCATTCCGAGATCACGGCGAGCTGCACCCGACCGAACTCGCCCTGCAACGCCTCGACATAGGTTGCGACATGACGGCGGATTCGGGCCACCGGACTGCCGGTTTCGGGCAGCGGCACGGCCCGCGAGGCCTGGTCGAGGAAGGCATCGATCAGCAAGGCCTCGCGCGACGGCCACCATTTGTAGATCGTCATCTTCGAGACGTTGGAATGTCTGGCAATCGCGTCGATGGTGGTCGCGGCGAGGCCGGTCGTCGCCATCAGCTGATAAGCGCCTTCCAGGATCGCGGCCGTGGTCGCGGCGGAGCGTGGTCGCCCGCGCCGCCCCGTTGCCGCTTCCTCTGTCTCCGTCTTGCCGCTGGCCATGGCCGGACTTCGCGTCCTGCGTCTTTCAATCATTGCGCTACATGCGGGCATAGCATGAAATCGCGCTCGGTTTCAGACCGTCGCCGTCGCTGATAGTGTACAACGCGCAAGCCAAAGCTTGCGTGCGGCACATTGCCCTCGCTCTGTCCAGCTCAGCCGCCGATCGAACAGGAGTGTCCCCGTGAAGGCCGTCTACAGTGATCTGCACCGCAGCCATGATCCGCAATTCTTCCTGGTCCGCGGTGTGGTCCAGCGTACCACCGAACAGCCCGAACGCGCCGACCGCCTGCTGGCGGGCCTGAAGGCCGGCAAGCACCCGCTGATCGAGCCGACAAGGTTCGGGCAGGGGCCGCGGGCGCGCGTGCACAGTCCGGAATATCTGAGCTTTCTCGCGGACGCGTGGGACGAATGGTCGGCGCTCGGCAATGCCGGACCGGAGATGATCGCGAACATCCACCCGGTGCGCAATGCCGGCACATACCCCGCTCATATCGTCGGCAAGCTCGGCTGGCACACGATGGACACCGCGGCTCCGATCGGTCCCGGTACCTGGGCCGGCGCCTGCGCCGCGAGCGACGTCGCGGTCACCGCCGCGCAGATGGTGCTGGACGGCGAGGACGCCGTCTACGCGCTGTGCCGTCCGCCCGGCCATCACGCCTATCGCGACCTCGCCGGCGGCTTCTGCTTCCTCAACAACAGCGCGATCGCGGCCGAGCATCTGCGCCAGAAGCATGAGCGCGTCGCGATCCTCGACGTCGACGTGCATCACGGCAACGGCACGCAGGGCATCTTCTATGAGCGGCCGGATGTCTTCACCGTCTCGATCCACGCCGATCCGTCGTTCTTCTACCCCTTCGTCTGGGGCTATGCGCATGAGCGCGGCGCCGGAGGCGGCCTCGGCACCAACCTCAACATTCCCCTCGCCAAGGGCACCGGCGACGACGACTACATGAAGGCGCTTGCGGCGGCGGAGAAGGCGATCCGCTCCTTTGCCCCGACCGCGCTCGTGGTCGCGCTCGGTCTCGACGCCTCCGAGAAGGACCCGCTTGCCGGTCTCGCCGTCACCACCGACGGCTTCCGCCGCATCGGCGAGGGGCTGGCCCGATTCGGCCTGCCGACGGTGCTGGTGCAGGAGGGCGGCTATCTCTCCGACATCCTCGGCGCCAATCTGACGGCGGTGCTCGGCGGGTTTGAGGCCGCACGCTAGCGCAATTTCGGGCGGGGCGGTGACCGGTCCGCGCGAACAAAGCCCGTCAAAGCCGGAATCTGGAGCATCGGCCTTGATTGATCAAAGCCGATGCCTCGGCCGCGAGGCGCGCAACAGAGCGTCGTGGACTTGCGTGCCCGCAACCAAAACCACATCATGCCGTTGGTATTCGGCGCTGGTCTATGATTCTGCCTGGCGGCTTCAGCCGGCCAGGTGGACAGCAACGCGAGGACGGCCATGAGTGACCTGCTTCGCATCGCCATCGTCGGCTATGGCGAGATCGCGTGCCGGCAGCACGTGCCTGCGATCGCGAAGACGTCAGGCGTGGCTCTCGTTGCGGTGGCCGATCCCGTCAAGACCCCGCCCGGCCTGCCGCATTTCCGCGATTTGCAGGAGTTGTTGCGCGACGGGCCGGAGATCGACGCGGTCGCGCTGTGTACGCCACCGCAGATGCGCCACGCGCAGGCCGCCGCCGCGCTCGCGTCGGGCAAGCATGTGCTGCTGGAGAAGCCGCCGGGCGCGACGGTGAGCGAACTCACGCCGCTGATCGCGGCCGCGCAGCAGGCGGGCCGGACGTTGTTTGCCGCATGGCATTCGCGCTATGCGGCCGCGGTCGGCCCGGCGCGGCAATTGCTCGCGAGACGCACCATCAACAAGGTGACCATCATCTGGAAGGAAGACGTGCGCGTCTGGCACCCGGGCCAGGCCTGGATCTTCGAGGCGGGTGGCTTCGGCGTGTTCGATCCGGGCATCAACGCGCTGTCGATCCTGACCGAGATCCTGCCGGGTGCGGTCTTTGTCAGGAGCGCGGCGTTGGACTTTCCCTCCAATCGGGAGGCGCCGATTGCGGCAGAGATCGAACTCTCCGATGCGAGCGGCTTGCCGATCCACGCCGAATTCGATTTCCGCCAGACCGGAGCGCCGAGCTGGGACATCCTGTGCGAGACCGAGGCCGGGCCTGTGACGCTGTCGAAAGGTGGAAGGCAGCTGCGCGATGGCAGCAGGCTGGTGGTCGATGCGCCGGATGAGGAATATCCCGCGCTGTACCGCCGCTTCGTCGCGCTGACCTCGGAAGGAAAATCCGATGTCGACCTCGCGCCCTTGCGGCTTGTCGCCGATAGCTTCATGCTGGGGCGACGGCGCCTCGTCGAGGCGTTCGAGGACTGACAATGACATCAGCCAAAATCGGTCGCGCGCCCTTCGGTACATTGCCCGACGGCACCGTGGTCGAGCGCGTGACGCTGCGCGGCGAACATGGCTTTGAGGCCTCCATCCTTCCCTTCGGCGCCACGCTGCAGGCGCTGCTCGCGCCGGATCGTGAGGGGCATTGCGACGACATCGTGCTCGGCCACGACGAACTCGACGGCTATCTCGCACAGCGCAAATTCTTCGGTGCGACGGTCGGCCGTTACGCCAACCGGATCGCCGGCGCGCGCTTTGTGCTCGATGGCGAGACCGTGCAGCTCGACGCCAACAACGGCCCCAACGCGCTGCACGGCGGCCTGCAGGGCTTTGATCGCAAGCTGTGGCGGATCGTCGAACTATCGGATGATCCGGAACCGACGCTGGTGCTGGCGCGCGAGAGCCCGCATGGCGAGGAGGGCTATCCGGGCACCCTCGCGTTGCGCGTGATCTATTGCGTGCGCAGTCCGACGGAGCTCTCGGTCACCTACGAGGCGACGACCGACCGGCCGACCTGCCTCAACCTCACCAATCACAGCTTCTTCAATCTCGAGGGCGCGCGCTCGGGCATGCAGATCCTCGATCACCGCCTGATGATCGTCTCCGACCATTTCCTCGCGGTGGATGCCACGGCGATCCCGCTTCCGGGCCCGCCGCGGCCGGTCGACGGTACGCCGTTCAACTTCCGCAAGCCCACGCCCATCGGCGCGCGGATCAGGATGAATGACGAGCAGCTGCAGCTCGGGCGCGGCTATGACCACAATTTCTGCCTGGCCAAGGGGACGGGTCTTCGTCTGGCTGCGCGCCTCGAGGCGCCGCACAGCGGCCGCGTGATGGAGCTCTTCACCGATCAGCCGGGACTGCAGTTCTATTCCGGCAATTTCCTCGACGGCTCGACCGCCGGCAAGGGCGGTCGTCTGTACCGGCAATCCGACGCGCTCTGTCTCGAGCCGCATGCCTGGCCTGATACGCCGAACCGGCCCGACTTCCCGTCGGCGCGGCTCGATCCGGGGCAGCTCTATCGGCGCAGCATCGTCTACCGCTTCTCAACCGCGTGAGTGACGCCATGACCGACCGTGCCGCCGAGCCGCTGATGGAAGAGGTGCCGACATCGGTGCTGTCGGCGGAGCGTTGCCATCTCGGCGAAGGCCCGACCTATGATGCGGCGACCGACACCGCCTGGTGGTTCGATATCCGCGAGCGCCGCCTGTTCGAGCATCGATTTGCAGGTGGCCGCACCGTCATTCACGCATTGCCGAAAATGGCGAGTGCATTGGCGCGGATCGACGGCGAGCGACAGCTGATCCTTGCCGAAGATGGACTTTATGTACGGCACGTTGCCGACGGCCGCCTGGAGCTGTTCGCCGCGCTGGAGGCCGACAATCCGCTGACGCGCTCCAACGATGCGCGTGTGCATCCGTCGGGCACGTTCTGGCTCGGCACCATGGGGCGCCATGCCGAGCAGGGTGCCGGCGCGATCTATGCACTGTGTCAGGGCCGTATCGTGCGGCTGTATCCCGGGATCACCATCCCGAATGCGATCTGCTTTTCGCCCGCGGGCGACATCGGCTATTTCGCCGATACCGCGACCAACGTGCTGCATCGCGTGCCGCTCGATCCATCAACAGGACTGCCGGTCGGCGCGGCCACCGAATTGATCAGGCATCGAGGCAGCGGCGGGCTCGACGGCGCGATCGTCGATGCCGACGGGATGATCTGGAACGCGCGCTGGGGCGGCGGTTGCGTCGACGTCTACGATCCCGCCGGCCGGCATCTGCGTTCGCTGCGCGTACCGGCGAGGCAATCGAGCTGCCCGGCATTTGTCGGCCGCGACTTCTCGCGCGTGCTGGTCACCTCGGCCTGGCAGGACATGGATGAGGCGCAGCGTGCGGCCGATCCCGAGCATGGCAGGACGTTCCTGCTCGAGGCAGCCGCGCGCGGTCGGGCCGAGCCTGACGTCAAACTATCCTGACGGTTGGGTGCGGCGCGGCGTTGTTGACGCGACCGGATTATTTGGACGATAGTACAAATATGGTCCGCAAACCTGCCAGGTCTGACGTGAAGGCCGCCGCCGGCACCCGCAAGCCGAACATGCGCGAGGCGATCCTCGCCGCGGCGGAGGAATTGTTCTCGACCTATGGCTTCAACGCCGTCTCGGTGCGCGACATCGCGCAGGCCGCCGGCGCCAATCCGGGCAGCGTGACCTATCATTTCAGGACCAAGGACGGCCTGCTGCTGGAAATCTATCGGCGCCATTGCGGCCCGATGAACCGGCGACGCTCCGAGCTCTTGGCGGCGGCGCGGCGGGTGCGCGATCTGCAGGACCGGTTGGAGGCGATCGTGCGCGCCTATGTGTTGCCGGCCTTTACGTCCGGCAGCGATCTTGCCGGCGGCGGAACGCGGTTCACGCGATTGCGTGCGATCATGTCGGCCGAGGGCAATGAGGTCGTGCGCAAGATCATCGCGCAGACCTTCGACGACACCAGTCATGCTTTCATCGACGCGATTCATGAAAGCCTGCCGCATATTCCGCGTACCGATCTGGTCTGGCGCAGCCACTTCCTGCTCGGCGCGCTCTACTACACGCTGGTGACGCCGGAGCGCGTCTCGCGCCTGTCGCGCGGCAGCGCCGACGGCACCGATGCCGGCCACGCCATCGAGGAACTGGTGCGCGCCACCGTCGCCGCGCTGCAGGCCGCGCCGCTCGACGGAGGGGCGCCCGCGCCGCGCATGGCTCCGGGCACAAATCCGGGCCGAGTGGTGACCTGAACGCCGGAGCTTGTCGCGATGGAGAAACTTCGGCTACGCGCCGTGCTCGGCAATCATCCGCACGTCCGGGCGGTGAAGAACGGTGAGCTTCGCTCCGACCTGTTCGATCTCGACTTCACCGAATTCACGCCGACCAACGCCGCGTTCAAGCCGATGGTACGCGAGCAGGCATTCGACGTCTGCGAGATGGCGATCGTGACCTATCTGATGGCAAGGGCGCACGGCAAGCCGCTGGTGCTGCTGCCGGCGGCGATGGTCGGCCGCTTCCAGCATGGCCACGCGCTCTATCGCGCCGACCGCGGCACGCTCCTGCCTGCCGATCTCGAAGGCAAACGGGTCGGCATCCGCTCGTTCACGACCACGACCGGGGCATGGATGCGCGGCATCCTTGCCAATGACCATGGCGTGAACCTCGCCAGCATCAACTGGGTCACGTTCGAGGAGCCGCATGTCGCGGAATATGTCGACGGCACCGAGCGTGCGCCGAAGGGCAAGACCATCGTCCAGATGCTGAGGGACGGCGAGCTCGATGCCGTGCTGGGCGAGACCTCCAGCGATCCGGCGTTCAAGCCATTGTTCGCCGATCCGGCCGCAGAGGCGGAGCGGTGGTATGCGCGGCACGGCGTCGTGCCGGTCAACCATCTGGTGGTGGTGACGAAGCAGCTCGCGACGTCGCGGCCGGACGTGGTGCGGAGCCTGTACGATCTGCTCAAGCGCGGCAAGGCAGAGGCCGGCCCGCCCGGCATGCCGGATCTGGTGCCGTTCGGCGTCGAGGCAAACCGCAAGCCGCTCGAACTGATGATCGACTATTGCGTGCAGCAGGCGTTGATTCCCCGGCGCGTCACGGTCGATGAGCTGTTCGACGACACAACACGGGACCTGAACTGATGACAATCTCCAGCGATCCGCGGCAATGGCAGGTCGGCATGCTCGGCTATGGCGAGGTCGGTCGCATCCTTGCCGAGGATCTGCGCCAGCAGGGCGTGAGGGTTTCGGCCTACGATATCAAGCTTGACCGCGAGCAGGGCGTGCCACTGCGCGCACACGCTGCGGTGATTGGCGTCGAGCTCGCGCGATCCCATGCCGATCTCGCGGCGCGGGCCGATTTCATCATTTCGGCGGTAACGGCGAGCCAGGCGGTCCCCGTGGCCGCTGCCTGCGCACCTGCAGTCCGGAACGGGGTCTGGTTTCTCGATTTCAACTCGGCCTCGCCCGGCGCCAAGCAGCGCGCGGCGGCGCATATCGACGGCGCCGGCGGTCGCTATGTCGAGGGCGCGGTGATGACCTCGCTGCCGCCGTACCGGATCAGGGTGCCGCTGCTGCTCGGCGGCCAAGGCGCGCGGGAGCTCGCGCCGCAGCTGGTCGCGCTCGGTTTCGCGGCGAAGGTCGCAAGCGACGAGCTTGGCGTCTCCTCGGCAGTCAAGATGTGCCGCAGCATCGTGATCAAGGGGCTGGAGGCCATGGTGATCGAGAGCTTCACCACCGCGCGCGCCTATGGCGTCGAGGATGCGGTGCTCGCCTCGCTCAAGGAGACCTTCCCAAGCATCAATTGGGAGAAGCAGGGCGCCTATTTCTTTCAGCGGGTGATCGAGCACGGCCGGCGGCGCGCCGAGGAGGTGCGCGAGGTGGCGGAGACCGTGCGCGAGGCCGGGCTCGCGCCATGGTCCGCCTCCGGCACCGCCGAGCGGCAGGGCTGGATCGCCGATCTTGCCGATGAGGGCGTGTTCGGACCCAGGGGAACGCCGGACTTCGCCCGCAGCGCCGACTGGCGTACCGAGGCCGACCGGATTCTCGCGCGCATCAGGTCCTGAGGTCTCGCCCGGAGAATCCGCCGCGTTCCCTGCCGACGCGCAATGCGCTATTGCTCCATGAACGGTTTGTTCTGGAGGCACTCCCATGAAGAATTCCGGCAAGGTCGTCGCCATCACCGGCGCGGCACGCGGCATCGGCAAGGCCTGCGCGGCACGCTTCCTGTCCGACGGCGCCAGGGTCGTCATCTCGGATGTCGACGCTGCAGGGCTTGTCCACACCGCCCAGGAACTCGGACATATCGATCAGTTGCGGGCGGTCGAAGCCGACGTCAGCAGGCGCGCCGATGTCGATCGCATCGTCGCGACCGCGGTGAAGGAGTTCGGCCGGCTCGACGTCATGGTCAACAATGCCGGCGTCGCGCGCAATCGCGACTTCCTCGACATCAGCGAGGCCGAATTCGACGACGTGATGGGCATCAACCTCAAGGGCGCGTTCTTCGGGGTTCAGGCTGCGGCGCGCCAGATGATCGCGCAGGGCGGTGGCGGCGTCGTCGTCAACATGTCCTCGGTCAACGCGCTGCTCGCGATCCCCTCGCTCGCGACCTATGCGATGTCGAAGGGCGCGATGAAGCAGCTCACGTCGGTCGCCGCCGTGGCGCTCGCGCCGCACGGCATTCGCGTCGTGGCGGTCGGACCCGGCACGATCCTGACCGAGATGGTGGCGACGGCGATCTTCTCGTCCGAGGATGCGCGGCGCAGCGTGCTGTCGCGCACGCCGGCCGGCCGCTGCGGCGAGCCGAGCGAGGTCGCCTCCGTCGTGGCATTCCTGGCCAGCGACGATGCCTCCTATATCACCGGCCAGACCATCTATCCCGACGGCGGTCGGTTGATTCTGAACTACACGGTGCCGGTCAGCGAGAAGAAGTAGGGGGCAGGTTCAATCGCGGGCACATTGCCAAAATATCGAAAACAACCCCATGCAAAGTAGCCGGCGGCGGCCGGCGTCCGACCAGGCAACTTGACGCGTCGGGCAAATCGGCGGTATTATTCTATTATTCGGAAATTGCGCGACATCATCATCTGTCATCGCCCGGTTTAACCGGGCGATCCAGTACGCTGCGGCCCATCGGCTCAAGCACAACCGCCTCTGGAATACTGGATCGCCCGGTCGAGCCGGGCGATGACGGTGTGTTGGGTGGCAACCACGACGGGAGGACCACCGTTGTTACCGCATGCCCAGCTGTCATTACCCGCGAAAGCATGTGCGGGTGATGACACCGGACGGCTACCGGCCCTTGAACTGCGGCTTGCGCTTTTCCATGAAAGCGCTGCGGCCTTCGCGGAAGTCCGCGCTGTCCATGCATTCGATGCCGATCTGCCTGATCGCGGCCATGTCGCGATCGGCGGGATCCTTCAGCACCTGCGCAATGGTGATCTTGGCGGCCTTGATCGCCAGCGGCGCGTTGCCCGAAATGGTGCGCGCGATCTCCATGGTCGCGTCCCAGAGCTCGGCGTCCGGCAGCACGCGATCGACGAGGCCGATCCGCAGCGCCTCGGTGGAGTCGATCCGCATGCCCGTATACATGATCAGCCGCGCCCAGGACGGGCCGACCAGCGACACCAGATGGCGCAGCCCGTCATAGCCATAGGCGATGCCGAGCCTGGCGGCAGGAATGCCGAACTGGCCGCTGGCGCCGGAGATGCGGATATCGGTCAGCATCGCGACCTGCATGCCGCCGCCGAGGCAGAAGCCGCGGATGCAGGCGATGGTCGGCTTCGGATAGTCGGCGAGCAGGGCGCGCTGGGCGGCGCTGCGCCGTGAATATTCCTCGGAGGCCTCGGCGTTGTGCCTGGTCTTCTCGAACTGGCTGATATCGGCGCCCGACACGAACGCCTTGTCGCCGGCGCCGACCAGGATCACGACGCGGACGGCCGGATCGTCGCGCAACGCCGTCAGCGCCTCGCCGAGCCCCTCCCACATCTCCAGCGACATCGCATTGCGCTTGTCGGGATTGTTGAAGGTGACGACGCCGACGCCGTCGACGACGTCTTGCAGGATCTTGCCGTCGGCAAGCGATTTGTTCGACATGTTTGGCATATGAGGGGTCCAGTCTGATTTCGGCGAAGGCTAGCACCGGGCCGACAGCCGAGGCAGGCGGTTTGGAGCACGGCGCGATTGCATTGCCGGGCGACAACTCTCCCGGTAGTTGTACGGCTCGCAAAATAAACCGCCGCCAAACGGTTGCGCCATAGAGTGCGCCGCCCGCGCTCCGTCCCGGTTTAACTTTTTCCTAGTTTTTCGACGGTATGGCTGTACGCACCTGCGCGCCAGGACCAATCCGCCACGCGCTGGGATACGTGCCGCAGCTCCCCGCTGCCACCGCGTCGGTAGCGAACGTCCCCACCACCGGACCGGCAGTGAAGCCGGTCAATCCAGCCCTCCGTGCACTCATATCGCCTCGGGCGAGGTTCAGTCGTGTCCGTCGAAAAGTTTCTCAAGCAACGCGCGGTCAAGATCATCGTCAACGGCAGCTACACGTTGCCGAACTGGTACGATGCGCAGGGCAAATTGCGCACCTTCGCTTGCCGCACCACGCGCGTTTCGCCGTTCCGGATGATCGTGGACGTGCCCGTCGTCGGCAAGGTTGGCGACCGGCTGACTTCGTATTTCGAGGAGTTCGGCAAGTTCGACGGCTGCATCACCGAAACCATGAGCGGCAGCTTCCTGCTCGAGCTCGAGATGACGCATGCCATGCGTGAGAAGTTCGCCGACAAGCTGACCTGGATCGAGAAGAAGCAAAAGGATCCGAGCATCCGCGAGGCGCGCAACAACCCGCGTTTCGTTCCGGTCGCGCCGCATGCCATGTTGACGCTGGCGGACGGCACCATGCAGAGCTGCTTCATCATCGACATGTCGCTGTCCGGCGCGGCGGTCTCCTCCGAGGCGCAGCCGCCGATCGGCATGCCGCTGGCGATCGGCGCCTGCGTCGGCCGCGTGGTCCGGCATCTGCCGAACGGCTTCGCCATCAAGTTCGTCGAGAGCTACAAGCAGGGCGATCTCGGCCGCCTCATCGCGCGCAAATCCAAGGAGCTACAGCTGCTGTCTGCCGACGCGAACTCCGTTGCCTAGGGCGAGTACTCACAAATCTGGTGATCGCCACCTAGCATATGGCGATTTAAGTTGACGGCATTGCGCCCCAGTTCAGCGATTCCTTACCGCAACCCCGCCTCGGTCGATATTTTTCTCCGATCACGCGAAAAATTGCGATGCCGGCTCAGCGAACGCCGGCAACGATCACGCGCGCTCCCGCATCGGCGAGACGCTTGCACTGCTCCTCAGATGCGCCGACATCAGTCACCAGAGTCCAGCGCGGCGGCAGCGGCGCCCAGGCCATCTGTTCGGCGCGGCCGAGCTTGCTGGCGTCGGCGAGAACGATGACTTCCTTCGACTGCTGCATCATCAGCGACTTCAGTGCGACCTGTTCGAGATCCGCTTCGCACAGGCCACGGCCATTCACCACGCCGTCGGCGCTCATGACGGCGCGGTTCGCGGTCATGCGCCGCAGCGCTTCATTGGCGAGCGGCCCCACGGTGCTCATGCTGGTGGTGCGCAGCGCGCCGCCCAGCACCACAAGCTCTATGCTCGGAGCCTTGGCGAAGAAGGGCAGCAGCGCAAGATTGTTGGTGATGATGCGCAGCCGCCGATGCTGCAGCAGTCGGCCGAAGGCTGCGACCGTCGATCCGGCATCGAGAATCAGCGTGTCGCCGTCCTCGATCAGATCGATCGCCGCGCGCGCGATCGCCTGCTTCTGTTTGCCCTGAACCGCGAGGCGCTGCTCGAGCGTCGTCTCGTTCGCCTGGGCGGTGAGAATGGCGCCGCCATAGGTGCGGCGCACGGCATTGTTCCTGGAAAGATGCTGCAAGTCGCGCCGCACGGTGGAAGCGGAGACGTTGAAGCGCCGCGCGAGATCGTCGACATCGATCTCTCCCGCGTTCAGCGCTTCCAACAGACGAGTGTGACGCTCCTTGCTGCGCATCGACATCGAACCTCAGCCCCCGGATTCATTGCCATCAGCCGAGCTCGACCGTATCGGCTTCGCGGCACGGCCGATGGATACCACGATGCATCGGCCGCGCAATGTCAGCGCTTAACTCGCATCTCGCTCCTCATCCTGAGGAGCCCGCGCAGCCCCCTCAAGCCGCCTTCTTCGGCGCGAGATCGACCGCCTGCCGCAGCGCTTCGATCAGGCTGCGCTCGTCGGCGATGCCCTTGCCCGCGATGTCGAAGGCGGTCCCGTGATCGACCGAGGTGCGGATCACCGGCAGACCAACAGTGATGTTCACACCGGCTTCCAGCCCCAGCACCTTGATGGGTCCATGGCCCTGATCGTGATACATCGCGACCACCATGTCGTAGTCGCCGCGGCCGGCCAGAAAGAACAGCGTGTCGGCAGGCAAGGGGCCGTGCACGTCCCAGCCCTTGCGCTGACAGGCTTCCACAGCCGGCGCGATCTTCGCGGCTTCCTCGCCGCGACCGAACAACCCGTTCTCGCCGGCATGCGGATTGATGGCGCAGACGCCGATCTTCGGATTGGCGACGCCGGCGCGCACCAGCACGTCATGTCCGCGTGCGATGACACGCTCGACGAGGCCGGGCTCGATCTTCTCGATCGCATCGAGCAGGCCGATATGCGTGGTCACGTGAATGACGCGGAGTTTCGGCGACACCAGCATCATCGATACTTCCGGCGTGCCGGTCAGATGCGCCAGGAGCTCGGTATGGCCGGGATATTTGTGGCCGGCCGCATGCAGCGCTTCCTTGGAAAGCGGCGCGGTGCAGATGCCTTGCGCGAGCCCTGCCTGCACCACCTGCACGGCTTTCTCGATATAGCGATATGCCGCCTCACCTGCCGTCGCCGACACCTTGCCGAACGGCAGATCGTCCGGCACCAGCTTCAGGTCAACGCACTGCACGGCCTTCGACGCAAAATTCGCCTGCTTCGCGTCGCTCAACGCATCGACCTCAAGCGGCACGCCGACGATCTGACCGGCCTTGCGCAGACGGTTGGAGTCGCCGATCACCAGCGCATTGCAGATCGCCTGCACCTGAGGCTGCGCCAACGCCTTCATGATCACCTCGGGCCCGATACCGGCCGGATCTCCCATGGTGATCGCAATGATCGGACGAGTCATATGAAACTTCCTCTGGTTCGGACGGCGCGAAGCCGCTCGCTGATGCGGATGAGGCTGTTCTCGTCACCGAACGCGCCCGCTTTGGTGGCGATCGGAACAGACAATCGGCCAAGAGTAAGGCCGAGCGACACGCCCGGCTCGATTTCGTCGGCAAGACGGATGCCGTTGACGCCGAAGCGCGACAGCATCGCCGCGGCGGTTTCGCCGCCGGTCGCAGCGAAGGCGCCGATCGCGGGTGCGACGGCCTCAAGAGCGTCGGCGAGCCCCTTGGCGAGCTGCGGGCCGAGCGACATGTCGGGGTGATCATCCATCATGATCTCAACCAGTGTATCGCCGCCGCCGGCAAGTCGTTTCATCACGTCCGCGGCGAGCGCCGCCCGGCCGGCACCATCGTTGAGCAGCGTCTCCGGCGCGACCGGGAAATGCGCCACGGTGCCGGTCGCCTCCAGCTCGCGCGCGGCGGCACGAGATGCGCCGGCGAGCGAGCCCACCACGATCAGGGTGCCGGATGCGCTCGTCGGAATGCGCAGCGGCTCGACGGCATGGCTGACTTCGAGGCCGGCCAGCGCGTGCGCGAGGCCGGCGCTGCCGATGAAGAAGGTTGCGGGCGATGCATGCAGGCTCGCCTCCGCGATCAAACGCAGATCGTGTTCGGTCTCGGCGTCGCAGGCCGCGACCACGTCGCCCTCCCAGGCGAGCCTCGCGAACGTGGCTTTGAGATCGCCACCACGCACGGCAGCGAGCTTGACCTTCTCACCGCGAACGCCCGCGGTCGCGAGAACGTCGACAAGATCGGCATTCGGGTAGGTGTGGTCGCGGTGCCAGACCTCGGCCTCCTCGAGGGGGCGGCCTCTGACCAGGATACGCCCGTCGATGGTGGTGCGGCCGGTGGCCGGAAAGGCCGGCGCGAATACGCCAAAGGCCGGACCCGACCGTGACTTGAGATGCGCAAGCGCGGCGGCAGTCTCCGCTGCAGGTTGCCCCCGCAGCGTCGAGTCAATCTTCTTGAAAAGAATACGTCCGCCTTCGCAAAGGCGCGCCAGCACATCGGCATGGCGGGCTGCAGCGGCCCCGGCCGAAAGGCCTCGACTCGCGGCATCGTAGGCCAGGACGGGCAGCTGGTAGCCCGACGCGTCGGTCACCTCACCCCACGTCACCGCAGCCGCACGCCCCCTTCTGCCGAAGGCGATCGCACAGTCCGCGGCACCGGTGAGATCGTCAGCGACGATCAGCCAGCTTTGGCTTGACGCGTTTTCTTGACGCGAACCGGTATCCACTTCGCTCGAAAACGCTTTAGGGGCCATCTTCAGCGACCTGCTTCAGTGACTTTGCCTCAGTGACTTGCCTCAGTGACAACCGAGCGCGCCGCGGGGGTCACCTTGCCGGCAGAAGCCACGTTGTTCTCTTCTGCAGGCTCCTCGACGTCGCGACCAACAACGCGGGCTGTCCAGGCGGTGACGATCGGCACGAGGATTGCGGTAACCACGACGCAGGCCGCGACGAGGATAGTCGCAGGCCGCGCCGCGTCCGCATAGGCTGGATTCGCCGCGGCGACAATCGCCGGGACGGCCGCCGCATTACCGGCCGTCGAGGCCGCCGCAACACCCGCGACACCATTCCCGCCAGTGATGCGATCGGCGAGGAACAGCGGGATGCCGGTCACAACCACCACGGCCACTCCCATGCCGAGGCCGAGCAGGCCGGCCTGCCAAACCTTCGACAGATCGAGGCCGGCGCCGAGCGCGAAGGCGAAGAACGGGATCATCACAGGCACCGCGCGGCTCAGGAAGTCGCGCATCTCTCTGTCGAGATTGCCGATGATCATACCCACCACCAGAGGCAGGATAGCGCCCACGAGGGTCTGCCATGGAAATGCCGAGAGGCCGGCGACGCCCAAAGTGATCATGGTGAGGAAAGGACCACTCTCCAGCGACATGACGGTATAGGCGCCGACGTCACGCGGACGTCCATATTGGCCCATCAACGCCATATAGAGACCGCCATTGGTGTCGTTCATGGCGGCGACGATCGCGAGCGTCGAGACACCCGCGAACATGCCAGCTGCGACCGGCGTCTCTCCCAAAATGCGGCCGAAGATCAGGCCGAGGACAACGGCCACGCCAACCTTCACGATCAGCAAGGTGCCGCCCTTCTTCACAATGTAGGGGGTCGCGCGGAAGTCGATGCTCGCGCCCATGCAAACGTAGAACACGGCGAGAATTGTCAGCGCGCCAGAGAGCAGTGCGCCGGTGAAGGAGCCAAAAAACTTCGGGGTATCGGGAAAGAAGGTGGCAATAAGCGCCCCGACCAACAGAGGGACCACCATCATCCCGCCCGGCACGCTCTCGATCGCCCGCTTAATTGGAACCTGCATTTCTGTTGTCCTCCCGCACCGCGCACTTCCGATCATTTTGCGCGTTTTGCTATGAAAACGAGCAAACGCCGGCCGTATATGCTCATATCACGCAGTATGCAAGACTTATTGCGCATTTTGCGCAAAACGGACTCGATCATTCGCTCCGTCAGATGCGATTGATTTTGCTCGCGGGAGAATGCCAGGGAATTGGGTCATGAGAGGTTGGGCATGGTGCTCATCGCGCAGATGCTCGAAACGCTTACTCGGGGCAACACCCACCGAAGCCCCGACCGTCGCATGCTTCGGCCGCAAGGGTGCCCGGCCGGGCCCTCGCCTGCAGGCGGGACACCGCCTCGGCCAGCGGAACGTCGGCCTGTAAATCGTCGCGCGCGCGCGGGCTTACCCGGACGTGGCGAATGCCGCAGTTGGGTCAAAAGGGCCGCGAGTCCGCTTTAAGTCTCGAACGCGGACAGGATTTATGAGCACGCACCCTAGTCTGCGGCCGCGCGTCAGATTCGCGCATTACGTCAGCTGCTCCGGATCATCGGCCGCGCGCATGCGCGCGATACTGTCTTCCGTCGCCGCGCTACCGGCCGCCGCGATCGCGATCTCCCGCGCCAAATTGGTGCATTCGGCCCACAACAGGAAGAACACCAGCGGTGGCCGTTCGCGCGCTTCCAGCAGTTGCCGGCAGCGCTCGGCCGCGCCGTCGATCGCCCACCACTGTTGGGCGACCACCATGACCCTGCGGAAGCTCCGCAACGTGCCGGAAAATTTTTGCGGATCGGCACCCACGAGGGCGCCGCAATGGTTCAGCCAGTTCAGGCCAGCGTAGATCGCAATCCCGTAGTCCTCGATCGCGGTGCCGGTGAAATCGACGACGGTCTTGTCGTGCGCGCGCTGGCGCAGGAAAGCATCGATCATCTCCGCCTGGCGGGCCGGATCGACCAGCAGCGAGATGTCCTGCCGCGGCACCATCGGGACATAGCGCATCGCTTCAAGCCGCGTGTGCTCCCAGATCGCACCGATGTCGCCGAGCAGATCGCCGGACTTGCGTTTGCAGGCCGGATAGACCAGCACGCCATTGTCGGCGAGATCGAGATAGCGCGGGACCACCTTGTCGAGCGCGGCGAGAAACGCCGCCGGATCGCTGAGGCCGCGCAAATCGCTGGCGGCGTCCTCCGCTTGTGCAGGCTTGTTGCCGCGTGTCCAGCCGAAATTGGCCATCCCCGGACGCCCTGATCTCAACCCGGCCATCAGGTTAGTTGGAAAATGCGGCGAAGCAAATGCGGCATTTGCTGCTGCGCCGCCGTGCGTGCCCGCCGCTGCCGGTTGACGCGAGAGACCGCCGCGCCTAGCTGATGGTTAATGGCGCGCAACGCAGGTTGTTGCCGCTTTCGGGACCTATCGCCATGACCACTTCTGATCGGCAATCGCATTGGCAGACCGTCTATCTGACCAAGGGCGAGCAGCAGGTGAGCTGGTCGCAGGCCGATCCGCAGCCATCGCTGCACCTGATCGAATCGGTTGCGTCCGGCCGCGACGCCTCGATCGTCGACGTCGGCAGCGGAGCTTCGCGGCTTGTCGATGCGCTGCTGGCGAGCGGCTTTCATGATGTGACCCTGCTCGATCTCTCCGAAGCGGCGCTGGCGAGCGCGCGGGAGCGGATCGGCGCAGCAGGTGACGCGGTGCACTGGATCGTAGGTGACGCAACGGACTGGCAGCCGCAGCAGGCCTTCGACATCTGGCACGATCGTGCGGCATTTCACTTCCTGGTCGAGGAACCAGACCGCGCGGCCTATCTCGACCGGCTGCATCGCGGCGTGAAAGCAGGCGGGCACGCCGTGATCGGCACCTTCGCGCTGGACGGCCCGGAGAAGTGCAGCGGCCTGCCGGTGCAGCGCTATGATCCGACGACGCTCAGCAAGACCATTGGTCCGGCATTCGAGTTGATCGCGCATGAGGCGCACCGGCACGTCACGCCCTGGGGCGCGACGCAGTCGTTCCAGTTCAGTGTGCTGCGGCGCAAGTGACCGGCCGCGGAGGGAGAAGAGGTGAGATGACGGACGCGCCACGGACGATCGGCGAGATCGCGAGCTACCACGCCCATGTCTATTACGACCCCGCGACCAACCGGGGCGAGGCGGAACGGCTGCGCAACTGGATCGGCGAGCGCTTCCTGGTCACGCTCGGACGGTGGCACGACGTCAAGGTCGGCCCGCATGATCAGGCGATGTATCAGGTGGCGTTTGCGGCCGAGCTGTTTCCGACCCTGGTGCCGTGGCTGATGCTGAACCATGGCAGCCTGAGCATTCTGGTCCATCCCAACACCACCAATCCGCGCCGCGACCACCACGACGATCCGCTCTGGATCGGCGCGCCGCTCGCCGTCCATGCCGACAAGCTGCCCGAGGAGGCCGAGATGGAGCAGGCGCCGGCGCCGAACACGTCGCCGACATTGCACCCGTGAGCGTCCTCCGGGTTGGCCGCAGGGCAATCGCATATGACCCTTCGGCGGCTGTGGAAGTAACTCGGCCTCGTGGTTCGAGACGCGCCGCAAGCGGCGCTCCTCACCATGAGGGTCTACTATTGTGCCGCAAACAAAATCCTGAGGAGCCCGCCGAAGGCGGGCGTCTCGAAGGATGCGAGGACGCTGCCCGACAGATTTCTTTCCATATGCGATTGCCCTGAGGTTATCCGGAATGGGTAAAGTTTGACGCAATTGTGCTGCAGCCGAGTCGTTTCAAACTCATCGCGTTTTGCAACGTGAGGTTAAGTCACGGTTCCTACGCTTACCCGATGAATTTGAGGGTCGGGCGCATTGGGCATGTTTTTTTCGTTTCGAAGCTGGTCATTGTGGCGGGTGGTTGGACCTCTGCTGGCCATCGTGCTGCTGCTGGGCGGCCTGTCTGCCGGCAGCCTGCAGGTGATGTCTGCCGTCAGGGCCTATGTGGCCGGCGAAAGCATGTGGTCGAAGGGGTAGAAGGACGCCATCCACTACCTGCAGACCTATGTCAGCACCGGCGCGCCGCTCTATCTGCAGAAGTTCGATGCCGCGATCGCGGTGCCGCTGGCCGATCGCACGGCGCGGCGCGCCCTGGAATCGCCAGGCAACAATGACGCCGTGGCGAGGGCCGGCTTCGCCAGGGCAGGCAATCATGATGACGACATCGGCGGCCTGATCTGGCTGTTCAAATATTTCCGCAAGATGCACCACGTGGCCGGCGCGGTGACGGCATGGCGCAATTCGGATGCGTTGCTCGATCAGCTGATTGAAATCCGGAACGAGGCCGCGAATGACGTCGCGCTGCACGATCCGTCGGCTGCGACCATCAGGCACTGGGCCGAGCGGATCGGTACGGTCGATGCCGCGCTGAGCACGCTCGCCGTCGATTTCTCCGATCATCTGGGCAAGGCGTCGCGCCAGGTCTCCGCGCTGCTGCTGCTGGTCAACCTCGTGATCACGGCTTGCCTTGCCGGCATCGTGCTGGTCCACACGCGGCGGATGCTGTGGCGGCGCTGGCTCGCCGAGACCGCGCTCGCGGTCGAGAAGGAGCGCGCCCAGCTTACGCTGGCATCGATCGGCGATGCCGTCATCGTGACGACGCAGGACGATCGGGTCGACTACATGAATGCCGCCGCAGAGCGGCTCATCGCGGCAGGGCAGGAGGTGACGGGACGGCCGCTGGCGTCGCTGTTCAACATTGCCGAGCAGCCGGTGCGCGGATCGTTCGACGCCGACGACAACCGGCCGCAGCTACTGGTGCGGCCGGACCATTCCAGCGTGCCGGTCTCGGTGGTCGAGACCCCGATCGTGCATGCCGGAGAACCGGCGGGCCGCGTCATGATCATTCACGACATGACCGCCGAACGGCGGCTGGTCGAGGAATTGGCGTGGGCTGCCTCGCATGACGCGCTCACCGGCCTTGCCAACCGGCGGCAGTTCGAGTTCGAACTGCACAAGGCGATGTTGGGCTCGCCGGCCATGGGCGCCGACCTGATGCTGATCGATCTTGATCAGTTCAAGATCGTCAACGACACCTGCGGCCACATGGCGGGCGACCGGTTGCTGAAGCAGGTGGCGAGGCTGCTCGCGGCCGAAGTCGGCGGCAGCGGCCTTGTCGCGCGTCTTGGCGGCGACGAGTTCGGTATTCTGCTGCGTGACGACGGTTCCGCGACGCACGACGTCGCTGCCGACGTTGCGGAGCGGATCAGGGCGGTGATCGAGCAGTCGAACTTCGTTTATGAGGGGTCGAGCTTCCGGATCAGCACGAGCATCGGCCTGGTCGGGCTGGCCGACAGCGCCGGCGTGCAGGACGCGTTGCGGCTTGCCGACGTCGCCTGTTTCCTTGCCAAGGACAAGGGACGCAACCGCGTCCAGGAGCACCGTCCGTCCGACACCGGCATGGCCGTGCGCGTTGCCGAGATGAGCTGGGTCAATCGCATTCGCAAGGGATTGGACGAGGAGCGCTTCTGCCTCTACGAGCAGGAGATCCGCCCGGTGAACGGCGCGCTGAAAGGCAACGACCGGCGCGAGCTCTTGCTGCGCCTGCGCGACGAGAGCGGCGCGCTGGTGCCGCCCGGCAGTTTCCTGCCCGCCGCCGAACGCTACGGGCTGATGCCGCTGATCGACCGCTGGGTGGTTCGCCGCGCCTTCGAGATCATCGCCGAGCGCAAGCACCAGCCGCGCAAGATTGCCAGCTACGCCATCAACCTGTCCGGCGCCACCATCGGCGACAGCGACTTCGTCGACTTCGTCGCCGAGCTGTTCGCACAGCTTGACGTTTCGCCGGCATCGGTGTGTTTCGAGATCACCGAGACCAGCGCAATCTCGAACCTCGACGAGGCGCAGAAGTTCATCGCGCGGCTGCGCGAGATCGGCTGCAGCTTCTCGCTCGACGATTTCGGCACCGGCATGTCCTCGATCGCCTATCTGAAGCACCTGCCGGTCGACATCATCAAGATCGACGGTTCGTTCGTGAAGGAGATCCTGAACAGCAACGTCGATCGGGCGATGGTCGAGATGATCACCAAGACCGCGAAGATCATGCAGAAGCAGGTGGTCGCGGAATTCGTCGAGAACCTCGCGATCCTGGACGAACTGCGCCAGATCGGGGTCGACTACGCCCAGGGTTACGCCATCGGGAAGCCGGTCCCGGTGCTCACCCTCTGGGAAGAAAAGATCGCCTGAGTCGCCGAAATCGTCCCGAATCGGGACCTTTTCGGTCAATTCGGCCCGCCGAAGGCTGATTCTCTGGCACTTTCAATCCGAAAAACGTTTAAAAAACCTCTCGTTGTCCGTTTTGTCTCGATTATGCCTTACTCTAATTCCCTGATATGATGAGTGATCGGTGAATCCCGGTGGGCCGGGTAACAGGCCCCAGAGCACCGAACTTGGGGATTGATGGGTCAACGAACGACGAAACCTGCCCGGCGTAAGTCGAGCCGCGGCATGTCTCTGGTGGGCAGCACGGCGTTTGCCGTGAGCGCGCTTGCCCTGTCGTCTGGCCTTGCCGCCTGGATGGTCGGCATCGACCCCACCGCATGGCTTCACGGTCCGGCGCTCGCCAACACCACCGCTTCGCTGAACTTCGACGATCGCTTCGGCTCTCGCTCCACGATCAATTCGGCCTCACTCTATTATCCACTGCGCCGCGGGTTCCGTTCGAGCCGCGGTGATTTCAATTCCGAGTTCGGCCAGATCGAGGACGCGCTGGCCGGCCAGCTGCGCGACACGCAGACCGAACTGCCGACCAGCCAGTCGGCGACGGCGTCCGTCGCTGCCACGACCACAGTGACGACGTCCTCCGTGCCGATGCCGCGGTCGCGGCCGGCCGAGGCCAATCTGCTTGCACGTAACGATCAGCCGCCGCCGCCACAGCCGCCGGTGCAGCAGGGCGACAACCGGACGTTCCTGCAGAAGATTGCCGACATGATGCCGGGCAAGATGCAGCTGGCCTCGCTCGATCCGAATGACGGATTGTTGTCCGGTCCGAGCCCCGATCTCGGCAAGCTCGGTTATGACAACACCACGGCCGTCTACGACATCACCGGCCGCATCGTATACATGCCCGACGGTACCAAGTTCGAGGCGCATTCAGGCCTCGGCAATCTGCTCGACGATCCCGCGCATGTGACTGCCCGCAACGCCGGTGCGACGCCGCCCGGCATCTATGAGATGAAGCCGCGCGAGAAGCTGTTCCACGGCGTGCCCGCGCTGCGCATGACCCCGGTCGACGGCAGCGACACCTTCGGGCGCGTCGGCCTTTTGGTCCACAGCTACATGCTCGGGCCGAACGGCGACTCCAACGGCTGCATCTCGGTCAAGCACTACGACAAGTTCCTGCAGGCCTACCGCAGCGGCACGGTCAAGCGCATCGCCGTCGTCATCAACATCAAGGATGTCCAGTCGGCCTCGACCCGCGCGGCGTCGAACTCGTAAGCCGACCGCCGGCGCCTTCAGTCCGTCAAGCTTCAATGCGTCTCATCGCCTCCGGCGCGAAACGCGCCGGGCGCTGCGCCATAGGCGCGGCGGAACGCGCGGGCAAAACTCTCGTGGCTCTTGAATCCCACGCGCAGCGCGATCTCGCCGATCGGAAGATCGGTCAATCGGGGGTCGCGAAGCTGGTTGAGGCTGTGGCGGAGCCGCGCTTCGCGGACATGCGCCGCGAGGGTCGTTCCGGCATCGGCGAGCACGGCAAACAAATGGCTGCGCGAAATGTTCAGGTGCCGGCAGATGTATTTCGCGGACAGTTGCGGATTGTGCAGTTCGTCCAGGATGAAGGTCTGGATCTGCCGCAGCATCGCCTCGCGCGGTGACGACGATCCGGCCGTCGGCACGCCGATGGTGGTCGCCCGCACCAGCGGGCCTTCGAGCTGGCTTGCGGCGAGGTCGTCGACCAGCGCGAAATCGTCGGGGATATCGCGCAGCGCGCCAAGATAGGCGGAGGCGAGACGGCCCGCGCCGCGTCCGGCGATGACGTTCGGCGGCCGGCCAGACATTTGCTGCAGATGCCGCCGCAGCCGCGCGCCGGGAATCGTGGCGCAGACCAGATCGCAGCCCTGCTCGAACCGCATCGCGAAGGGCTCGTTGGTGTCGAGCAGCACGATGTCGCCGGGCCGCGCCAGCGTCCTTTGCCCATGCTGCTCGACCACGGCGTCGCCCGTGATCTGCAGATTGGCGAAGAACGATCCGTCCTGGAAGCTGCCGATTCCCTTCCGCGTACGGTGGATGGCGTTGGGCACGGACTGCACCCGCGACAACGGCAGCGCGGGGCTGCCAATGCTGGTGATCGCGCCGTCGAAATCGCCGGGCGAGATCTTCTCCGGCTCGAGCGGCAGATAGGTCTGCAGCACCGCTTCGCGCCAATAGGCGAAACGGTCTGCCGGTGCGACATCATGCATATTCCAGGAAGCGCCCATGTTCGCGTGCCGAAGTTTGCCTGCCAAGCCGGAAGCCGGCGACGAGCTTACAATCAATTGCCGTGCCAGTCAGGCGGACATTTTGCCAAACCGGCGTGGACCGGGCGTCAATGACTTCGGCGGCCCGGCGCCTCACCTTCGGACATTCGACCCGCTGGAGGAGAGACGACCATGCCGATCGATTTCACCCTGACCGCAGAACAACGCGAGCTGCAGATGTCCGCCCGGAGCTTTGCGCGGACCGTGCTTTCGGGCGTCGCCGACGCAACCCGCCATCTCGCCACGCCCGCGGAGCGCTTTGCGGCGACCAGGCCGTTCTACGAACAGGTGGTCAAGGCCGGCTTCCTGCGCCGGATGATCCCAGCGCCGCTCGGCGGCGAGGGCACCGGTGTGTTCGACATGGCCGTCGTCGCCGAGGAGTTTCAGGCCGTCGATGTCAACGTCTCGCTGACGCTGTTCGGCTCGCTGCTCGGCCTGATGCCGGTGATGCTGGCGGGCTCGCCGGCGCAGCAGAGGACATTCATCGCACCGTTCCTCGAACGTGCCGGCACGCCGCTTGCCGCCTTCGCCTTCAGCGAGCCGGGCGGGAGCGCGAACTTTGCCTCGCCGTTGCCGGGAACCGGCTTGCGGACAGCAGCGCGCCTCGATGGCGAGGAATGGGTCATCACCGGCGCCAAGCAATGGGTGTCGAGCGCGACCGGCTGGGACGGCAACGGCGCCGACCTGATCTGCGTGGTCTGCCGCACCGATCCCACGGCTGCGCCCGACAGCGCGATCTCCGTGATCGCGGTGCCGCGGTCCGCCGGCGGCATCAAGGGCATCGTGCTCGAACGCGTCGCCGACCTGATGGGCCATCGCGCTCATCTGACGCCGCGCTTTCGGCTAGAGCAGGTGCGGACGGCCATGGACAATGTCCTTGGCCGCGCCGGCGGCGGGCTCGAACTGGTGGAGATGAGTTTTGCGGGCACCGCCGCGCTGGTCGGCGTGTTCGGCGTCGCGCTGATGCGCGCTGCCTTCGACTATGCGCTGAACTTCGCCCGGACCGAGCATCGCGGCGGCGCGGCACCGATCATCGAGCACCAGGCAGTCGGCTACGCGCTGGCCGATGCCAAGATGGCGATCGAGGCGGCGCGCTATTTGAGCTGGAAGGCCTGTCACGCCATGGACAGCAATGCGCCCGGTGCCTTCGAGCTCGCACTACACGCCAAGGTGTTCGGATCGGAGACCGCGGTGAAAGTGATCACCGATCTGATGCGTGTGGTCGGCATCGAGAGCTACGACCACCAATGTCCGCTCGCCGGCCTGCTCCAGGACGCGATGGCCTATCCCCTGTTCGACGGCGGCAACATGGGTGTGCGCCGCCGCCAGCTTCATGCGCTCCTGAAGAGCCCGGGTTACGACCCGCTGACCGCGTCGGGTGCGGCCTAGAGCTTTTCCCGTTCCGATGGAATCGGAACGGGGCTCTAGATTCTTTGACGCGATTTCTTCACGCGAACCGGTATCCACTTCGTTCGAAAACGCTCTAGCCGATCTCTTTCCTGACCGTCGCGGCGGCGTCGCACATCGCCTTCAGTTTTCCGAACGCAACGTGCCGCGGCATGTATTTCATGCCGCAGTCCGGCGCGACCACCAGCCGTTCCGCCGGCACATGCTTCAGGCCGTTGCGAATGCGATCGGCGACGACGGCGGCAGGTTCGATCTCGGGATTGCCGAGGTCGAGCACGCCGAGCATGATCTTCTTCGAGGAGAGATCCCTGAGCACGCCGAGATCGAGCTTCGGCTGTGCCGCCTCGATCGAAATCTGGTCGGCGATGGTGTCGTCGAGCTCGGCAAGGAACGAATAGCCGGCCGGCTTGGTCGAGCCCGGCACCACCGCGGCATAACCGAAGCAGAGATGCACCACGGTCGGGATGCTGATGCCTTGCAGCGCGCGATTGATCGCCTTCACCGCATAGCGCTTGGCGAGATCCGGATTGTTGCGCACCCAGGGCTCGTCGAGCTGGATGACGTCGGCGCCGGCCTTCTCGAGGTCGCGGGCCTCGGCATTGACGGCCTCGGCGAAGGCCATCGCGAGCTCCTCGTCGTCCTTGTAGAATTCGTTCCTGGCCTGCTGGCTCATCGTGAACGGGCCGGGCAGGGTGATCTTGGCGGCACGGTCGGTGTTCCTGCGCAGGAATTGCATGTCGTGCAGCTCGACCGGTCCCTTGCGCTTCACCGGACCGACCACGCGCGGCACCGGCGTCTGCGTGTTGCCGGTGCGTGCCGTGATCATTGCGGGATTGTCGGCATCGATGCCCTCGAGGGCGGTGGCGAACCGGTTCGAGTAGCTCTCGCGGCGGATTTCGCCATCGGTCACGATGTCGATGCCGGCGCGCTCCATGTCCCGGATCGCCACGACGGTCGCGTCGTCCTGCGCTTCCTCGAGATGCTCGGCCGGCAGCCGCCACATCGCGTGCATGCGGGTGCGCGGCACCGACTTCGACAGCATGGCGCGATCGACCAGCCATTCCGGCTGCGGATAGCTGCCGACGACGGTGGTCGGCAGCAGATGCCTGGGCAGGTTCATGATGTCCTCCTTCTTGTCGTTGTGCGGCCGGATCAAGCCGCGCGCGTTGCGCTTGCCGCGGTTTCGTCTTTCACAGGATTGCGCAGCACGCCGATGCCGGTAACCTCGACCTCGACGACGTCGCCATCCTTCATCCACAGCGGCGGCGTGCGGTAGGCGCCGACCCCGCCGGTGGTGCCGGTGACGATGACGTCGCCCGGCACCAGCTCGGTGAAGGTCGAGCAATAGGCGATCAGGGTCGCGACGTCGAATACCAGGTCCGAGATCGGCGCGGTCTGCACCTCGACACCATTGAGGCGGGTCGCGATGTGCTGCTTGCTGATATCGGGGAGCTCGTCGGTCGTCACCATCCACGGGCCGAAGCCGCCGGTGCCGACGAAATTCTTGCCGGGCGCGAATTGCGAGGTGTGACGCTGCCAATCGCGGATGCTGCCGTCATTGTAGCAGGCATAGCCCGCGACATGGCCGAGCGCAGCCTCGCGCGGGATGCGGCGACCGGCCTTGCCGATGATGACGGCCATTTCGCCCTCATAGTCGAAGCGCTCGGATTCCAGCGGCCGGATCATCGGCTGGCCGGCGCCGACCTGGCTGTTGGCGAAACGGGTGAAGATCATCGGGTGCGGCGGCGTCGGATGGCCGCTCTCGGCGAGATGCGTCGCATAGTTGACGCCGATGCAGAAGATCTTGTCGGGATCGGGCACGGTCGGCAGCAACTCGAGATCCCTCAGCGCGTGATCGGCACGCTCGCCCTGCAGCGTCTTCAGTTCATCCAGCGAACCCGTCGTCAGCAGCGCCTTCAGCGTCGGGTACGCCTTCAGCCGCTTGCCGGCGTCGATCACGCCCGCATCGGTCACGATGCCGTAGCTCGCGGTACCCGCCGCCTTGAAACTTGCGATCTTCATGGTCTCTCACTCTCTTCGATGGAGGAAACATAGGTCTGGATGGGAAGTGCGACGTCGCCGTTGCGGATCGGCACGCATGGCGGCGGAAAGTCCTGACGGAAGTGGGCGCCGATCGCCTCGACGCGATCGAGGAACCGATCGAGATGCATCATCGCGCCGGTCGGCAGGTCATGCAGCACCAACAGCGTCCATGGCTGCGCGCGGCATTGCGCGAGCGCGCGCTCGGTCCAGCCGTCGGGATCGTCCCAGTCGTGCGGGATCGCGTTCCAGAGCACGCAGCTGTGCTTGTTGTGCACGAGATAATCGACCACCGACGGCTTCAGCAGCCGGCCGTCCAGATTGCCGCCGCCGCCGAACGGCCGGAACCAGCGGTCGGGATGGGCGAGCTCGCCGATCGCGGCCTGGGTCCGGCCGATCTCCTGCTGTGCCGTGTCAGCGCCGGGCTGCTCGCCGAGCGGCGTGCTGTGCGTATAGGTGTGATTGCCGATCCAGTGGCCTTCGTCACGCGCGCGGACGGCGAGGCGACGGCGCGCGGGGTCGGCGAGCTTCTCGCCGATCACGAAGAACGTGGTCCTGATGCCGCGCTCGCCGAGGATGTCGAGCACAAGCGGGGTGACATCGGGCTCCGGTCCATTGTCGAACGTCAAGGTGAGGTCGAACACGTCGCGATCCCCTTACGTCGCCGGCTGCATCGCGCCGGAGCCGACCTCGTCGGCGGCGCTCTGGCCGGCGCGCGTGCCGGTCTGCCAGATCGCGGCCTTGCGCTCGACCCAGCGGATCGCGGTGTTGAAGGCAATCGCCATGAACAACACCAGCAGCACGCCGGCGAACACGTGCGGGCTGTCGAGAATGGTGCGGTAGCGCGAGATCAGGTAGCCGATCCCGGCCGAGGAGATCAGCATCTCCGAGACCACCACGCCGACGATGACGAGCGCGCCGCCGACCCGCAGGCCCGACAGCACGGTCGGGATCGCGGCGGGGATGATGACGCGGACCAGCCGCTGGCTCAGCGTCGCGCCCATGCTGCGGGCGGCGAGCAAGAGTTGCGGGTCGATGGTCTGGATCCCGGCAGCGGTCGCCAGCATGGTCGGCAGGAAACCGTAGATCGAGGCGAAGGCGATCTTGGATTCCGAGCCGATGCCGAGCCACACCGTGAACACCGGATAAAGGATCACGAGCGGGACCGCATAGAGGCTCGAGACCATCGGCATGATCAGAAGACGCGGGCGCGGCAGGCTGCCGACGACGGCGCCGAGCAGGATGCCGCCGCCGCAGGCGAACGCCATCGAGACCGCGACCTCGTAGAGCGTCACCGCAAGCGCATGGCCGTATTCGGCGGCCTCGTTCCAGCCGGCGAGCAGCGTGGACGACAGCGACGGCAGGAACAGTTCGGGGATCAGCCCGGTGCGCGGCAGCAGCTCCCACAGCACGAGCAGGCCGATGATGATCAGATGGCGAAGTGCTTTCGCGCTCATCATCGCCTCACGCCGATTTGCGGATGTGTCGCCAGATGCGGTCGCGCAGCGCGCCGAAGGCATCGCCGCTCAGCATCTCGTAGGTCCGCGGCCGCGGCAAATTGACCTGCAGCTGGTCGACGATGCGGCCGGGCCGCGGCGACATCACGATCACCTCGTCGGCGAGGTAGACCGCCTCGGTCAGGCTGTGGGTGACGAATACGACCGTCTTGCCGGTGGCGGCCCAGATCCGCAATAGCTCGTCGCCCATCGTCATCCGGGTCTGCTCGTCGAGCGCAGCGAACGGCTCGTCCATCAACAGCACGGGCGGATCCTGCACCAGGCCGCGTGCGATCGAGACGCGCTGCTTCATGCCGCCCGACAGTTCGTGCGGGTGGCGTTTGCCGAAGCCTTCGAGGCCGACCAGCTTGAGCGCGTCCTGCGCCTTGGCCCGGCGCTCCGCCTTGGCGACGCCGCGCAGCGCCAGCGGAAACTCGACATTGTCTTCGGCGGTCAGCCACGGAAACAGGCTCGCCTCCTGGAACACGACGCCGACGCGGTTCGGGTCTGGCTGCGGGATCGGTGCGCCGTTGATGGTGATGGTGCCCGAGGTCTGCGCGCGCAGCCCGGCCATCATCATCAGCAGCGTGGACTTGCCACAACCGCTCGGGCCGACCAGCACGACGAAGCGCCCCGGCTTGATGTCGAGCGAGACGTCTTCCAGCGCGACGACGTCCTGGGACTTCGTCCGGAACACCTGGCCGACATTCCTGACCTCGATCGCGCCGGCGCGCGAGGCAGGCTTCAACGGTGTCACGTTCGCCAATGGCTGCATCGTGTTTCCACCCATCTGATCAGTTCATTGAAGGTCATGGCGATCACGGCGACCATCACGACGCCGGCGAGCAGCTGCTTCATCTGGAAATTCTCGCCCCAGGTCGCGATCTGGTGGCCGATGCCGTCGCGCGAGGCGTACATCTCGGCGAGGATGACGCCGGTGAGGTTGAAGATCATCGAGATCCGCAGCGCTTCCAGCAGCACCGGCAGCATGCTCGGCAGATAGACGCGGAACGCGGTCTGCGTGCGCGTGGCGCCGTAGGAGCGGGCCACCGTCAGGTGCTCGACCTTGACCGATTCCACCGCCGTCGTGGTCGACATGATCACGATGAAGATGGTCGAGAAGAAGCCGAAGCCGACCTTCTGGGCGAAACCGACGCCGAACACCAGGATGAACATCGGCAGGAAGATCGATTTCGGGATGCTGAAGGCGAAGAACAGCAGCGGCTTTGCGACATCGGCAAAATAGCGGTTCTCCGCGATCAGGAACCCGATCAGTGCACCCATCGGCACCGCGAGCGCGAAGGCGGTCAGCACCTCGGTCGCGGTCACCAGAAGGTCGGTCCGGACGCTCGACCGTTGCAGGAGGTCGCCGAGCGTGAGCAGCGTGTCCGATGCCGACGGCAACAGGCGCGGATTGACGAGCCCGGTCCGCGACAGCATCTCCCACAGCGCGAAGATCGCGACCACGATCGCGATCCGCGCGAGCTTGATGGTCAGGGTGGCCTGCATGTTATGGCTTGGTCGGAACCGGCTTGAACCTGGTCGAGATCACATCCTCGGCCGGAACGATGTCCTTCAGCCCGCCGAGCTTGGCGAGATCGAGCGACAGCTGCACCGCTGCCGGCACATTGGCCGCGCCCATGTTGCCGTCGGTCTCCAGCTTCATGATGGTGTTGTCATATTCCATCGCGGCGATCTCGGCCGGCATCTCGTAGAGGTCAGCGATCAACTTCACGGTGACGTCGCGGTTGGCGCGCATGAATTGCAGCGCGCCATAGAGCGCATTGACGGCCTTCTGGACCACCTCCGGCTTGGCTTCGGCGAACTTGTCGAGCACGATCCAGCCTGCGGTGAGGTTTGGCGGCGCCGCAGTCGCATAGTCGAGGATGGTCTTCGCCTCGCCCGATTTGGCGACCTGGAAGCTGAGCGGCGAATAGACCACGGCGGCGTCGACATTGCCGGCGAGCAGGTTCGGCACCAGGCCGCCGCCGCCGACCGGCACGCGGGTGAAGTCGATCTTCCTGTCCTGGATGGTCCACAGCGCCAGCAGGTCCGAGCCGGACCCCGCCGCGGTGATCCCGACCTTCTTGCCGTTGAGATCCTTGACCTCGAGCGTCGACTTGGCCGGCACCATCAATTGCCAGCCGAAATTGCCCATCGCGGCATTGGCGACGATGCGCGACATCACGCCCTTCTTGCGGCCGGCGGACACCAGCGACGGCGGATCGAGGATGATGTCGGCTGCTCCCGCGGCCATGCCCTCGAAGGTCTCGGCGCCGCTGCGATAGATCGTCAGCTCGGCCTTGATGCCTTCCTTCTCGAACAGCTTCTGCCGCACGGCGGTCTCGGCGATCGTCGTCGGCCAATAGGTCTTGGTGGGCAAGCCGACGCGGATCGTGTCGGCCGCGAAGGCCGGGCCGGCCAGCACGGTGGTGGCGATCAGGGTTGCCAGCGCACAGCGGCGCGTGATGTTCATGGTTCTGTTTCTCCCGGATATCGATTGTTGTTGTTTTTCGGCGTGTATCGTGCCGCAGGATCAGGTGGTGGCGTTGACCTCCGCAATGCGCGGAGCGGCGAGCTCGACGAATTCCATGGTGGTGCTGAAATGCACCGACAAAGCGCGAACCGCCGCATCCGCATCGCGCGCGAATACGGCGTCCACGATCGCGGCATGCTCGGCTTCGACGTCGCGCGGCCGGCCGACCTCGCGTCGGATCGACAGCCGCCGGTAGCGCTCGCTCTGCTCGTGCAGCACGTCGCGGAAGCCGAGCAGCCATTGCGAGCCGCAGGCATTGACCAGCGCGCGATGGAAGATGCGGTGGCGGACCACCCATTCCTCGTAATGCACGGTGGGATCGTCGGGAAACCGATAGGGCACGGCCTTCAGCGCTTCCCAGGCCGCCGCGACCGACGACAGCCAGGCCTCGTCGCCGCGCTCGATCGAGCGCCGCAGCGCAAGTCCCTCGATGTCGATCCGCGTCTGCGTGACGTCGGCAAGGTCGGCGAGCGAGACCGGACAGACGCGGAAGCCGCGCTGATCCGAGGCTTGTACCAATCCGTCCGCCACCAACCGCGACAACGCCTCGCGCACGGCGGCAAGGCTGACCGAGAACTGCTTGGCGAGGCCGGCGATGTGCAGCTTCTGGCCGGGAAGCAGCCGCGTCGACAGGATGTCGGCCCGCAGCCGCTCCTGGACCGCCGATGTCAGGCTTCGCGGCCCGTCGCCGCCCAAGCCCTCGCGAAAACTCAACCCGATGTTCATGGCCGGCAGACTGGCCGACGGTCTTGTGGCCGTCAATCGAAAATCGATTTTTTTAGACACTCTCGATATTCATATGAATGTATACTGAACGGCGTCAATCTTGGCCTTTATCGCCGGATATTGCCTCGTAGAAGCATATTATGTATACAGAGAGGATGCATTAGGGAGGATCCAGTGCCAAAACCCTTTCCGATGAACGCGTGGTACGCGGCCGGCTGGGATGCCGAGATCAAGCACGCGCTGTTGCCTCGGACGATCTGCGGCAAGCACGTCGTGATGTACCGGACGGGCGACGGCGAGGTGGTGGCGCTGGAGGATGCCTGCTGGCATCGCCTCGTGCCGCTCTCCAAGGGCCGGCTCGATGGCGATGCCGTGGTCTGCGGCTATCACGGCCTGAAATACAATGCGCAGGGCCGCTGCACCTTCATGCCCTCGCAGGAGACGATCAACCCGTCGGCCTGCGTGCGCGCCTATCCCGTCGTCGAGCGCCACCGCTTCATCTGGCTCTGGATGGGCGATCCCGCGCTTGCCGATCCCGCGCTGGTGCCCGACATGCACTGGAACCACGATCCGGCCTGGGCCGGCGACGGCAAGACCATTCACGTCAAATGCGACTATCGCCTCGTCGTCGACAATCTGATGGACCTGACGCACGAGACCTTCGTGCACGGCTCGAGCATCGGCAATGATGCGGTCGCCGAGGCGCCGTTCGACGTCACCCATGGCGAGAAGACGGTCACCGTGACGCGCTGGATGAAGGGCATCGAGGCGCCGCCGTTCTGGGCCAGGCAGCTGCAGAAGCCGGGCCCGGTCGATCGCTGGCAGATCATTCGCTTCGAAGCGCCGTGCACCGTCAACATCGACGTCGGCGTCGCGCCGGCCGGTTCGGGCGCGCCGGAGGGCGATCGTTCGCAGGGCGTCAACGGCTATGTGCTGAACACGATCACGCCCGAGACCGAAAAGACCTGCCATTATTTCTGGGCCTTCGTCCGCAATCACCGCATCACCGAGCAGCGGCTGACCTCGGAAATCCGCGACGGCGTCGCCGGCATCTTCCATGAGGACGAGATCATCCTGGAGGCGCAGCAGCGGGCGATGGACGAGAATCCGGACCGGGTGTTCTACAATCTCAACATCGACGCCGGCGCAATGTGGGCGCGGCGCGTCGTTGACCGCATGGTGGCGAAGGAAAATCCGCCGCAGCAGCTCCAGGCTGCCGAGTAGGCGAGGGGGCGGGCCATGACGGAACGCGAAACCGATCGTTCAGTGTCGCAGACCGTGCGGGCGCAGCTTGCGCTGCGCGACCTCGTTCTCTCCGGCGGCCTGCGGCCCGGCGAGCGCATCTCGGAGCTGCAGGCGGTCGAGTTCACCGGGGTGTCGCGCACGCCGGTGCGGATGGCGCTGGTGCGGCTGGAAGAGGAAGGCCTGCTGGAGGCGATCCCTTCCGGCGGCTTCATGGTCAAGGCGTTTTCCGAGCGCGACATTCTCGATTCGATCGAGCTGCGCGGCACACTGGAGGGCCTGGCCGCGCGCTTCGCCGCCGAGCGCGGCGTCTCGTCGCGCGATCTCGAGCCGCTGAAGGAATGCCTCAACGAGATCGACGGCCTGGTGCGGCAGGATCCGATTTCGGTCGAAGCCTTTTCGTCCTATGTCGCGCTCAACGCGCGCTTCCACGCGTTGCTCACCGAGCTGTCGCGCAGCCCGCCGCTGATCCGGCAGATCGACCGCGCCTCGGCGCTGCCATTCGCCTCGCCGAGCGGCTTCGTGATGGCGCAATCGGCCTTGCCCGAGGCGCGCCAGATCCTGCTGATCGCGCAGGATCACCATCGCATTGTGGTCGACGCCATCGAGAACCGCGAGGGCGCGCGCGCCGAGGCGATCATGCGCGAGCATGCCCGGCTTGCGGCACGCAATCTGCGGCTGGCGCTGCGCAACCGCAGCCATCTCGATCTGCTGCCGGCGCTGGCGTTGATCAATTCGGCAGCCGGCTGAGCGGAGAACGCCATGCGATTCATCGAGACCTGGACATCCGCCACGCTGCTCGCTGTGCGCGACCTCACGCCCGGCATCCGTGAATTCCTGCTGCGGCCGGACGATTTCACGGGTGCGCCCTATCCCGTGGGCAGCCATATCGATGTCGGCGTCACCATCGAAGGCCAGCCGCAGACCCGCTCCTATTCGCTGGTCGGCGAAGCCGATCCGCAAGGCTACCGGATCGCAGTTCGGCACGCAGCGGATTCCCGCGGCAGCTCGCGCTACATGTGGTCGCTCGCGCCGGGGGCGCGGCTCAACATCACGCTGCCGACCTCACTGGTGCAGCTCGACTGGACGCGGCGGCAGTATTGCCTGATCGCGGGCGGCATCGGCATCACGCCGATCGTCGGTGCGGCACAGGGGCTCGCCCGCCGCGACGCCGGCGTGACGCTGCACTATGCCGTGCGCACGCGCGGCGATGCGGTCTATCTCGATACCCTTGAGCGTGCGCTCGGCGACCGCCTCACCGTCCATCCCGGCGACGAGGGCGGGCGGCTCGACCTCGTGCGCGTCTTTTCGGCGCTGCCGCAGGATACGATGACGCTGTTCTGCGGTCCGATGCGGATGCTGGACGCGGCGCGGCGCGCCTGGGAGGCATCCGGCCGTCCGCTCTCCGATTTGCGCTACGAGACCTTCGGATCGAGCGGGCTGCTGCCGACCGAGCCGTTCCGCGTGCGGCTCAGGGGCCAAGGGACCGAACTGGGGACCGAGTTCGTCATCCCGCGCGACCGGTCGATGCTGGACGTGCTCAACGAAGCCGGTCATGAGGTGATGAGCGACTGCCGGCGCGGCGAATGCGGGGTCTGCGCACTCGACGTGGTCGATGTTGACGGCGAGATCGACCATCGCGACGTCTTCTTCAGTGACCATCAGAAGCGGGAGAGCCGCAAGATCTGCGCCTGCGTCTCGCGCGCCCGCGGCACCATCACGGTCGATACCCTGCATCGGTCGGACGCGCTCTAGAGCTTCGGTTCTGATTGGATCAGAACCGAAGCTCTAGATTCTAGTATTGACGCGTTTTCTTCACGCGAACCGGTGTCCACTTCGCTCGAAAACGCTATGAGCGGCCGAGCGTCGGCGTTCGATCAGGGCTACGCCGCGTGCACCGAGTGCTGCGGATTGTGATCGAGCAGTGCGGAAATCTCGCTGCCTGACATCGGTCGCCCGATCAGATAGCCCTGGACCTCGTCGCAGCTGGTCTGGCGCAGATATTCGAGCTGATCCGCGGTCTCGACGCCTTCGGCCACCACGCCGATCCGCAGCTCCTGCGCGAGGCCGATCACCGATTTGACGATCGCGGCGCAATCCGGCTGGGTCAGCATGTCCCGGATGAAGGATTGATCGATCTTGATGCGGCTGAACGGCAGCTTGCGCAGATAGGTCAGCGACGAGAAGCCGGTGCCGAAATCGTCGAGCGCGACCGTCAGGCCGAGCTCGAGCAGCGCGTGCAGGATCGCGGGCGCCGACCCATATTTCGAGATCAGCATCGACTCGGTGATCTCGATCTCGAGACGGTTCGGCGCGACATTCGCCTCGGCCAGCGCGTCGACGATCGTCTGCAGGATGCCGACGTTCTGGAACTGGACCGCGGAGAAATTGACCGCGATCCGGACGTCGTCCGGCCAGCGCGACAGCATCGCGCAGGCACGGCGGACCACCCACTCGCCGAGTTGGTGGATCAGTCCGCTTTCCTCGGCGATCGGGATGAAGACGGTGGGCGGGATCAGGCCGCGCGTCGGATGCTGCCAGCGCAACAGCGCCTCGAAGCCGGTGACGCGGCCTTTGCGGATGTCGAGGAACGGCTGGTAGACCAGAAACAGCTCGTCCGCCTCGATGGCGCGCTCGAGATCCCGCTGCAGGGCACGGCGGTCGCGCGCCGACTGGTCGTCGCTGGCCTCGAAGAAGCAGATGGTTCCGGGAGCGGATTTCTTCGCCCGGTAAAGCGCGATGTCGACATGCTTGAGCAGATCGTGGGACGTGCTGCCGTCCCGGGGAGCCAGCACGATGCCGATGCTGATCGTCCGGTTGATCTCCAGCCCATCGATCGGAAATGGGTCGGCAAAGGCCGCGACGAACCGTTCGGCGATCGCAAACGCGTCCTCGGGCCTCGTCAGATTCGACATGATCAGGGCGAACTCGTCGCCGCCGATCCGTGCGACATGTTCGGCCGCGCGCGTGCAGCGCTGCAACCGGGCCGCCACCTGCACCAGGAACTCGTCACCTGCCGGATGGCCGAACCTGTCGTTGACCTCCTTGAAGCGGTCGAGATCGAGCAGCAGCACCGCGAATTCCTCGCCGGACCGCGCCAGCCGGTTCAGTGCGCCGTTGAGCGCCTCATTGAAGGCGACGCGGTTCGGCAGATGCGTCAGCGGATCCTGCCTCACCGTCCGTTCGGCCTCGTGCTGGGCGATGATCCGCCGCCTGAACTCGAACGCGTTGAGGAAGACGCCGCGCAGCAGCACCGAACCGTAGACCAGGACGAGCACGGCCATCAGGAGGTAGACGAAATCGCCGTCCCGGCCGAGGCAGATCGCGGTGCCGACGAAGATCGGTGCGGTGAAGGCAATCGCGGCGATCGGGATGGTGGAGAACGCGAAGGCGCCGCCGGCCAGCATTCCGGCGCACAGGCAGGTGATGACGAGCTGGGCACCGCTCGATGCGTTCGCGAAGAAGGCGACCGGGACGACGCCCCAGGCCGTCCCGAGCGCCAGCGCATTGCGCACCAGCCGGTACATGGTTCGGCGCGACACGAATTGCGGCTTGGCGATGCGGCGCGCTGCCCGCGCCTGCAAGCCGAAGAACAGCGCCGCGCTGCCGACCGCGGCCGCCCACACCAGCGCAAAGGCCCAGTCCGGCGATTGCCACAGCGCAATCGCCAGCACCAGCGCGTTGCAGGCGTTGGCCAGCATGATGCCGAAGGAATAGCCGAGCACGAGCGAGACCTGTTCGGCGCGGATGTGGCCGGACAACACTTCATCCGCCGGTGGTGCACCGAAGGCCGCGAGGTCGCCCGCGAACAGGGCCGCGAAATATGATCTCAGATGGGTACGCATCACTACGTTGCCTGCCCGGTTTGGCCATGGCGCCGTGGCGAAGAATTCTCTGCAAACCTTTGACAAACTATGAACTATTGGAACGGACCGTGTCACGGCAGGCCCCTCCTTCGGTTCCACCGGCGGGCATTGCTAACAAATCGATACAAATGCGTGAGGCGAGGTCACGGAGCGGCAAAGCTTGCCCGACGCTGCGCTGCTTGATCCCCCGCGGGTTTTTCGCAATGAGTCGGGTTCCCGCGAACGGAAAAAACCAGAAGGTGCGCATGAGCCTCCCGATCACGAACCACGATCCCGGGTTCCGGATCACGCGGGCCAGCCATGTCGTCCTGACCGTGCGTGACCTCGCGGCGAGCCGGCAGTTCTACGAAAAGGTGATCGGGCTGATCCTGACCGCGGAGGAGGGCGGCGCGCTCTATTTCCGCGGCGTCGAGGAGGCCTGTCATCACAGCCTTGTGTTGCGCAAAGGCGGCGCTGCCTGTGCGCGGCTCGGCCTGCGGGTGTTTCAGGACGATGACCTCGACCGCCTCAAGGCGTTTTTCGAAGCGCAGGGCTGCCGGGCTGGTTGGGCCGAAGTGCCGTATCAGGGCCGCACCCTGCATGCGACCGATCCGGCCGGCACGCCGCTGGAGTTCTGCGCGACCATGCCGGTCGAGCCGCGCATGATCACCAAATTCACCCGCCATGCCGGCGGCTCGGCGTTGCGGCTCGATCACTACCAGGTCCTGACGCCCGAAGTGCGCAAGGCGTGCGAGTTCTATACCGCGGCAGGCTTTCGGCTCAGCGAGTATATCGCGCCGGCTGATACCTTCGATCTGCGCGGCGTGTTCCTGCAGCGCAAGGGCAATCCGCACGACATCGTGTTCTTCAACGGCGCCGGACCGCGGTTGCACCATTTCGCGTTCCTCGCGCCCGAGGTTCATCATCTGCTCAACGCCTGCGATGTTGCCGGCGAGCTCGGCTATGGCGCGGCCGTTGAACGCGGCCCCGGGCGCCATGGGCCGGGACATGCGATGTATGTCTACATGCGCGATCCCGATGGGCATCGCGTCGAGCTGTTCAACACGCACTACCAGATCATGGACATCGAGAACGAGCCGGTCGCCTGGGATCCGTCCGACCATACGATCTCGTTCCCGTGGGGGTTGCCGGCGCGGCAGGCCTGGTTCGAGGAGGCGACGCCGTTCGAAGGGATCGCGATCCGCGAACCCGAGGTGAAGCCGAAGCCGCTGACGCTCGAGAGCTACCTCGCGAAGTAGCATGTCAATGCCAGCCGACAATCCCATCCATGACGTGGCCATCGTCGGCCTCGGGCCGGTCGGCGCCATCTTCGCCAACCTACTCGCGAAATCCGGCTTGAGGGTCGCAGTCGTCGAGCGCGTTGCCGACATCTACGACAAGCCGCGCGCGATCACGCTCGACCATGAAGCGCTGCGCGTGCTGCAGGCGATCGGGCTTGGCGATTTCATGGAACAGGCGATCGCACCGCATAATGGCTCGCACTATCTCGGCGTCGACGGCGAGATCATCAAGATCTTCGACCCGATGCCGCCGCCGTTTCCGCTCGGCTGGATTCCGAACGTGACCTTCGTGCAGCCGGACCTCGAGCAGGCGCTGCGCGACAGGCTCACCGACTATCCGCATGCCGGCATTTTCCTTGCGGCCAACGGCGTGGAGCTGCAGCAGGGCGACGGCACGGTGACGCTGACCGCGCGCCGCGAGTCCGGTGAGGAGTTCCTGATCCGCGCGCGCTATCTGGTCGGTTGCGACGGCGCCAACAGCTTCGTCCGCAAGCAGCTCGGCATCGGTCTGGACGACCTTGCCTTCGATGAATGGTGGATGGTGGTCGACACGCTGACCAGCGATCCCGCCAGGCGGCCGGCCAAGAGCTTTCAGTATTGCTGGCCGTCGCGTCCCGGCACCTTCGTACCGGGTCCGCGCAATTTGCGGCGCTGGGAGATCAAGTTGCTGCCCGGCGAGGATCCCGAGGCGGCCGGCGCACCCGACAACGTCGTGAAGCTGCTCAAGGGTTTCACCGATATCTCCGACCTCACGATCTGGCGCTCGGCGGTCTATCGCTTTCACGCGCTGCTCGGCCAGCGCTGGCGCGACCGCCGCGTGCTGCTGATGGGCGATGCCGTGCACCAGACGCCGCCGTTCCTCGGGCAGGGGCTGTGCGCCGGTATCCGCGATGCGGTGAACCTGGCCTGGAAGCTCCGCCTTGTGCTGCGTGGCGACGCGGGCGATGCGCTGCTCGACAGTTACGAGATCGAGCGCAAGCCGCATGTCCGCGCCGTGGTCGCCAGCGCCAAGGAGTTCGGCAAGATCATCGGCGAGCTCGATCCGGTGGCCGCCGTCGAACGTGACGTGCGGCTGCGCGCCGACCTGAAGGCCGGCAAGGCCGAAACCATCAGGCAGAAATTCATCCCCGATCTCGTCTCCGGCCTGATCGCGCACGATGCTGCGCTTGCCGGACGGCTATTCGTGCAGCCGCATGTGCGTGCGCCGGATGGGCGGACGTGCCGGCTCGACGATCTGCTGAAACCGGAATTCGCGATCGTAACGACGGCGGCGGGGCCGACGGCGTGGCTGTCGGACGCGTCCTCGAGCGCCTGGCAGCGTCTGTCAGGCGAGCGCGTCGTCATCACTGCGTCAGGCGAAAGCAGCGATACCGACGGTCTGCTGAGCGTGGTGGAGCGCGACGGGCTGTTCGCCGAATGGATGCGACAGCACGGCGCCGCGGCGGTCATCGTGCGGCCCGACCGTTACGTGTTCGGCGCCGCAGGGAACGCCGATGAGCTCAATATGCTTGTCGGGCAACTGCTCCAGAACCTCAGCGCAGGGCACTAGCCTTTTCAAGCCGGCGCTTTGTCTGTACCACCGGAAGAAAGAGATTCCGGGGGAAACCAGTGAACAACAATCATGATGCGGCGGAGTATGATTACGTCATCGTCGGCGCCGGCTCGGCCGGCTGCGTGCTCGCCAACCGCCTGAGCGCTGACGGCAAGCACTCGGTGCTGCTGCTCGAGGCCGGACCGAAGGACAGCAACATCTGGATCCATGTCCCGCTCGGCTACGGCAAGCTGTTCAAGGAAAAATCCGTCAACTGGATGTACCAGACCGAGCCGGAGCCCGGCCTCAACGGCCGGCAGGTGTTCCAGCCGCGCGGCAAGGTGCTCGGCGGCTCCAGTTCGATCAACGGCCTGCTCTATGTGCGCGGCCAGCACGAGGACTATGACCGCTGGCGACAGCGCGGCAATGCCGGCTGGGGCTATGACGACGTCCTGCCCTATTTCAGGAAGGCGGAGGATCAGCAGCGCGGCTCCAACAAATATCACGGTGCCGGCGGCCCGCTACCGGTGTCGGATTGGCGGCATCACGATCCGCTGTCGGAGGCCTTCGTGCATGCCGCAGCCGAAGTCGGCATTCCCACCAATCCGGATTTCAACGGCGCGGCCCAGGAGGGCGCGGGCTTCTTCCAGACCACGACGCGGCGCGGCCGGCGCGCCTCGACGGCGCGGTCCTATCTGCGGCCGGCGTTGACGCGCGGCAATCTACGTATCGAGACCTCGGCGCTGGCGCAGCGCATCCTGTTCGACGGCAGGCGCGCGAACGGCGTCGCCTACAAGCAGGATGGGCAATCGCGCAAGGCCAGGGCGCGCAAGGAGGTGCTGGTGTCGAGCGGCGCGTATAACTCGCCGCAATTGTTGCAGCTCTCCGGCGTCGGCCCCGCCGATCTGTTGAAGCAGCACGGCATCGACATCGTGCTCGATGCGCCCGGCGTCGGCAACGATCTGCAGGATCACTTGCAGGTCCGCATCGTCACGCGCTGCGCGCAGACCGTCACGCTGAACGACGTCATCAATCATCCCGTGCGCCGCGTCATGGCGGGCCTCCGCTACGCCGCGCTGCGCAAGGGGCCGCTGACGATCGCCGCCGGAACCTCCGGCGCGTTCTTCAAGACCAGCCCGCGGCTTGCCTCGCCCGACATCCAGATCCACTTCCTGCCGTTCTCGACCGACAAGATGGGCGAGAAGCTGCATCCGTTCTCGGGCTTCACGGCCTCGGTCTGCCAGCTGCGTCCGGAGAGCCGCGGTTCGCTGAAGATCAGGAGCGCGGACCCGGGCGTGCCGCCGGAAATCCGCATCAACTATCTGGCGACCGAGACCGATCGCCGCGCCTTCATCGACGGCATCCGCATCCTGCGCAAGATCCTGGCCGCGCCGGCGCTGAAATCCTATTCGGTGGGCGAGGTCGATCCCGGCGCCAAGGTGGTCAGCGACGACGACCTGCTCGATTTCTGCCGGCGCACCGGCAGCACGGTCTATCATCCGACCTCGACCTGCCGGATGGGCAACGATCCGCTCGCGGTGGTCGACCAGCAGCTCAAGGTGCGCGGCATCGAAGGTCTGCGCGTGGTCGATGCGTCCGTCATGCCGGACCTGATGTCGGGCAATACCAATGCGCCGACGATCATGATCGCGGAGAAGGCATCCGATATGATTTTGGAGGACGCGAGGTAGTCCACCGCTCTTCAGTCCGTCACCCTGAGGAGCGCGTAGCGCGTCTCGAAGGGTCGACGGCCCCAATGTTTCGACGCGCGGCCCTCTTCACTCGTGGCCACAGTCGGGCCGTCGACCCTTCGAGGGCCGCTGAAGAAGCGGCCACCTCAGGGTGACGGTGACAGGGCAGTGTTACGGGCCTCAGCCCTTATACGCGCGCACCCGTGCGACCATCTGCTCGACATGGGCGATCGGCGTCTCCTGCAGGATGCCGTGGCCGAGATTGAAGATCAGCCGCCCCTTGCCGAAGTTCTCCAGCACATCGTCCACCGCGCGGTCGAGCGCGGCGCCGCCGGCGATCAGGGCCAGCGGATCGAGATTGCCCTGCACCGCGACGCGGTTCTGCACGCGCTCGCGGATCATTGACGGCTCGGTGGCCCAATCGATCGAGACCGCATCGACGCCGGTTTGCTCGACATAAGCCGGCAGCAGGCCTGCCGCGCCGCGCGGGAAGCCGATGATCCGGGCACCGGGGACCTGCTTGCGCACCCCGGCCACGATGCGCCGGGTCGGTTCGATCGACCAGCGGGCGAACTCGCGCGGCGGCAGCACGCCGGCCCAGGTGTCGAAGATCTGCAGGCAGTCGGCGCCGGCCTTCAACTGGCCGACGAGATAGTGGATCGAGTTCTCGACCAGCACGTCGATGATCTTGGCGAACGCATCCGGATGGCGGTAGGCAAGCATCCGCGCGGGTGCCTGGTCCGGCGTGCCCTGTCCGGCCACCATGTAGGTCGCGACCGTCCACGGCGCGCCGCAGAAGCCGATCAGCGCGATCTCGGGGGCGAGTTCGCGACGGACGCGGCGCAACGCTTCAAAAACCGGCTCGAGCTTGTCGAAGTTGGCATGGGTCGAGAGCGTCGCGATCTCGCCGGGCGTTGCCAGCGGATCGAGCCGGGGTCCTTCGCCGGCCTCGAACCGCACCGCGCGGCCGAGCGCATAGGGGATCACCAGGATGTCGGAGAAGATGATCGCCGCGTCGAAGTTGAACCGGCGGATTGGCTGCAGCGTGATCTCGGTTGCGAATTCGGGCGTGAAGCAGAGATCGAGGAAGCCGCCGGCCTTTGCGCGCAGCTCGCGATATTCCGGCAGATAGCGGCCGGCCTGGCGCATCATCCAGAGCGGCGGTACGGCTTGCCGGTGGCCCGACAGGAGGTCGATGAGCGGCTGCTTGGTGGGATCCTGGGGCACGCGGATGGTTCCTGATCACGGTCAAAATTTGCGCCCCTGATACACGCTGCAGCGCAATGGGCCAAGGCGGTTCTGGAACCCCCCTTTGCGTGGCCGCGTTGTCCCCGCGAATGGAGGGACGACATGGCCGATAAATTCGATCCTGCCCCGCACGACAAGCATGCCGAGAAGCCGCACGAGGCGCAGGCTGCCGACCGCAAGGCTCGCACCCGGCTGAAGGAGGGGCTCGAGGATACCTTCCCGGCCTCCGATCCCGTCAGCGCCACGCAGCCCGCGCCCTCGAAGCACGACGGCAATCGGGACAATTAGCTGGTATATCCCAGCGGCTGCTAACCACGATGCCACGTGAGCTCAACATGCGGCGACCTATTTGCCGCGGAGCGATGGCTCGGAGCGACCGGGCCCGTCGGCGTACCCTGATTACCGGGATAAACTAGACGGGGCCGCTTGCGGGGCGCTGCATCCGGTCAGTTTCGAAGGTCACGCCGAGCCGCCGCTCCAGGCGCCAGGCCACAATGCAGTGCCGCCGGATCGGTTCGCTCTCGATCTCGAGCTCGAACGCGAGCGGGATTGCGACGTCGCTTTCCACGGCGAGCCCCGCGCCGCCGGTCGAGAGGTTGAGCACGAGACATCCGACACTGGTGTTGCGGAAGAAGATCGTCCCGCGCTTCAGCAGGATCGTTCGTTGGCTGTCGGTCTTGTATCTTGTTGTTGTGCTCACGGCAGTCTCCTACCCCCGATGTGATGCCCGTCGCGATCGGTCCCCTCAAGCGCGATGGTCGTGCTTTCGCTGCTTGTTTGAGCATGATCTCCGCGCAAACGCTTTGCGTTTGTCGCGACGGAAAACCGCTTCGCACTTTTCCGGATCATGCTCTAGTTCACCAGCACGGCGCCGTCGCAGCGGATGCCCAGCACCCAGACGTCGACCTGGCCGAGCCCGATGCCGAGCGTCGCGAGCAGCGACGCCAGCACCTGATCGACTGAGCTCGTCACGCCATTCAGGATGCTCATGACGAGTGCCCCCAGTCCCGGGATCGGCAGCCCGAGCGGGCCGAGATTGATGGTCAGCGAGAGGTCGCCGAGCAGGCTTCCCGTCAGCGATGAAAGGAAGTTGGTCGTCGTCACCGTCTTTTTGGTGCCCGACTGGATGTCGCTGTAACTGAAATTGACATTGGTCGGCGTGGTGTTGCCCATGCCGGCATGGGCGCGGCCGGTGACGGTGGCGAGACCGAGGTTGACCAGTGTCGCCGGCGGCGGATTGGGCTTGGTCGTGAAGTTGGTCATGTCGGCGACCGTGACGTTGCCGATCCATGCATCCACGATCCCCGGCGTCACGCCGATCGTGACCTGCGAGGTGTTGATGTTCGGGTGGCCGCAGGACACCGCGTTGAGCGTCGCGGTACCCGAGGCGACCTCGACATAGACCGGGAGATTGATCGCGGACACGCTGCCGGAGCCGAGAACATTGATCGTCGCCAGGATCCTGGTCTGTGCGGTGTGGACGCTCACACCCTGGGTGCCGATCGCGATCCAGCTCGAGCCGACCGGGCGCTCGCCGATCGTTGCGATCACGGAGACGTTGGCGATGCCCGGCAGGCCGAGATTGATCGAGGTTGCGATCTGATGGTTGCCGTTGGCGATCTGCGCCACCGTGGAAATCAGGTCGAACACCGAAACGCTGGCGCCGACCTTGGGTTTCTGCCCCACCGTGAGATTGGCGAAGGGACCGAGGTCGACCAGCGTGCCCGGCGAGATCTTGGTGGTGGAGCCGGTGACGGCCTGGGAGATCGTCGACAGCGCGGTGGTCGCGGCGTTGGCGCCGTTGGTGATCTGCTGTGTGGTCAGCGCGGACGCGACGATGTCGCCGACCTTGATGTTGCTGCTCAGCAGGTCGCTATAGGTGACGCCGGTCAGGTTGACCCGGGTCGCCAGTGCGGACAGGAAGTCCAGCGCGTCGATCTTCGCGCTGATCAGCGCATTGTAGTCCATCACCGAGAGCGACAGCGTGGTGCCGAGCATCGAGCCGAGCAGCGCATTGAGCGCGCCACCGTTGACCGAGAGCAGCCTCGACCCGATCGCGAACGAGGCCATTTCGGTCGATGTCGCCGTGGCGGTCGTCTTGATGGTGAAGCTGCTCGCGCCGGTCAGGTAGCGCGCGAAGTAGAGCGGGGTCTGGGTGTTCAGCGTGACCCGCGCGGCGTTGGGAGTGCCAACCGCCGGGGTCACGAAACGGGCCTGCGGCGCGATGGCGCTGTTTGCGGTGTAGGTTCCTGTCTCGACCTTGACCAGCGCGCTGGCCGGGTACTTGTTCTGCGTCACGGTCGCGGTGGCGGCGTTGACCGGATTGTTCAGGTTGGCGGCGGCGACGATCGCGGCGAGATCGGCGGTGCTCTGCGTCTTGCGCCGGTCGGCGAAGATCGTGCCGAGATCGATGGCGAGCCCGGCGCACCCGATCAGGAGCGTCATCAGGCCGGCGCTGATCATCGCGAAGTTTCCTCGTTCGTCGGCGCCAAAGCGCCGCATCAGCATGAGGACGCCTCTCATCCTAGAATCCCCCGTACTGAATCGCCGCGGAGCGGACGATGGTGCTCGCCGGGGCGGGGACGAAGGGCAGCTTGTAGATGAAGTTGCCGGCCGCGTTGTAGTTGACCGTCACGACGTAGACGTTGGCATTCGATGGAGACGGCGCGGCATTGACCGTGAGGTTGCCGGGGACGAGCAACGGATAGGTCGACGCGTTGGCGGTGACGTAGTTCGTCGCGAGGCTGTTGCGTTCGGTGTCGGTCATTCCCGCGATGGATGACCGCGCCGCTTCGGCGGCGAGTTGCTGAACGCCATGCACCATGGCGAGATACGAGCCGAAGACGATGATGCCGAAAATGAAGGCAAGAAACAGCGGCAGCATCAGCGCGAATTCGACGGCAGACGCACCGCTTCGGCAGCGAAAAAACCTGGTCATTGCAACACACCTCGAAACGCCGACTACGACGTCACGTTGCGAGGCTTTGATTAAGGAAAACTATGAAAACGCTTTCGCGAATCAGCGGCGCCAATCCAGACTTATCGGGTCAGTGAAACGTTATGGGGCGATCAGAATATTTGATGCGATATCCGCAAAAACCCGGAGCGTGGTGCAGTTGACGTGCTGCGGCGTGTGGAGATGCAGTTGTCGGATACCGTGATAAGCGGGGCAATGCACGTAACAATACATATGGCCTGCAATATCAGTGCTTTGGCGGTAATTGTACCTAAACGAAAGTGCAACCAAATGTTAGTATAGCTTGATCACATACTGTGGAGATTGGAATTGCGTCCCCGCTGAGATTGGAGGGCTCGCGATGCATAGACCGCGTCAGCATTTGAATATTCCTACTGAAATCGTTCGCACCGTCGTTGCGATCGCCGAGACGGGCAGCCTGTCGAAGGCCGGGGAGCGTCTCGGCCTCAGCCAGCCGGCGATCAGTTCGCAGGTCAAGCGACTGCAAAGCCTGATTGGTGGCGCGCTCTTCGTCAGAACCGCAAACGGCACCACGACCACCGATCTCGGCAAGGTCGCCGTGCAGCAGGCGAGGCGCATCCTCGAAGCCAACGATCAGCTGCTTCGGCTCGGCGGCAATCATGAAGGACCGCAGCCGTTGCGGCTGGGAATCAGCACGATGCTCGCCGAGGAATTCCTGAAGCTGCATCCATCCGATGCACTCGCCGACGTTCTGCTTCACGCCGACATGTCACCGGCCGTGATCAGGGGATTGATCGACGGCTACATCGACATCGCGTTCGTCTACAGCAACCCTTCGCTGGAGAACGAGGACGAGGTGACGATCGCCGCGGAGGCCGACGAGCGGTCGGTGTGGGTGCGATCGCGCGATTTTGTGCTGCGGCCGGGCGCCCCGATTCCGATCCTGGCCTGGCCCGGTGACGACTGGATGATCCGGACGCTCACCAAGCACAACATCACGTACAAGATCGTGTTCCGGAGCCCGAACCACCAGCTGCGTCTGGAAGCCGCACGGGCCGGATACGGCCTGACGGCGTGCCCCGAGCGGATGATCCCGTCCTCGCTGATTTCGGCGAAGGACTATTATCTTCCGGAGCTTCCGGTGCAGAAGCGCCTGCTGTGCGTTCGCCCTGGTCTCGAAGGCAGCCGCGCCACGGCGATGGTGCAACGGTTGTCCAGCCTGTTCTTCAGCGGCGCGAAGCCGATGCGTCAGGTGAGCAACATGTAGCCGGTGCTGCCGCGGTCCGGCAGCACCGGTCAATAGTGCGGTGGGCGCTCGTTGGCGGGGCCGGGCGCATGGCGTTCGGCCTCCTGAAGCCGGTCGCGCAACTCGGCGATCTGGCGCGTCAGCGCGTCGATCTGCTTCCATTGTGCCGTGATGGTCTGGTTCAGCGTCTCGATGGTTTCGTCCTGATAGGTCAGGCGGACCTCCAGCGCCTCGATCCGCTCGCCCAGCTTTGCCGTGTCATTCATGGACGGCAGCCTCGCAGGGGGCACCCGCGCGCTCCACGTCGCTCGCAAGCGCTTCCGCACGCTCGCGCAGGCCGTGGCCGAGCGCGACACGCTCGTCGAACACAAAACAGTCGCCGCGCCAGCGGCTGTCCCGCTGCGGCGTTTCCTCGAGATATTTCAGGATGCCGCCCTTGAGGTGATAGACCTCGGCAAAACCTTGCGCGAGCAGATAGGCGCTGGCCTTCTCGCAGCGGATGCCGCCGGTGCAGAACATCGCAATCCTGCGGTGCTTCGCCGGATCGAGGTTTTGCGCTGCAAATTCCTTGAATTGACCAAAGCTGGCGATCTTGGGATCCACCGCGCCTTCGAACGTGCCCATCGCCACCTCGAACGCGTTACGGGTGTCGAGCACCGTGACGTCAGGCGCGGCGATCAGCTCGTTCCAGTCGGCGGCATCGACATAGGTGCCGACCTGCCGCGTCGGATCGACCGTGGTGTCGCCGAGCGTGACGATCTCCTTCTTCAGCCGCACCTTGAGCCGCTGGAATGGCATTTGCGCGGCTTCGGAGAACTTCAGCTCGAGATTGTCGAGGCGGCCGCCGAACAGCGGCCCGCCCCTGAGCTCCGCAACGAAGTCGTCGATGCCCTGGTCGGTGCCGGCAATCGTGCCGTTGATGCCTTCATGGGCGAGCAGCACGCTGCCCTTGAGATCGAGCCCGGCGCAGAACGCGCGCAGCGGCTCGCGCAGCGCGCGGAAGTCCGGCAGCGCGGCGAACTGGTAGAAGGCGGCGACCTTGAAGGGCATCGCCGGGGTTTATCAGGCCGCCCGGGCCGGCGAAACCCGCAAAGCCATGCATTGTCGGGATAATTCCCCTGGCATGCCAGGCATTGCTCAGCCGGGGATGAGTGTGCCATGTACGTGGCATCATCCGCCGCAGCCGCATCAGACCATCACGATCAAGCGAGCACTCCGTCATGAGGAATTTCCATTTTGCCGGCCGTTCCACGGTCCACGCCCAGAACGCGATGGTGGCGACGTCGCATCCGGAGGCGGCGCTCGCGGCCATCGAGGTGATGCGCGAGGGCGGCACGGCGGCCGACGCGGCGGTTGCAGCCTGCGCGCTGCTCGGCGTCATCGAGCCGCAATCGACCGGCATCGGCGGCGACTGCTTCGCGCTGATCCAGCCGCGGGGAGAAGGCAAGATCACCGCCTATAACGGCAGCGGCCGGGCGCCGATGGCGGCGACCGCCGACTGGTATCTCGAGCGCAAGATCCATTCGGTGCCGCTGACCTCCGCACATGCGGTCAGCATTCCCGGCGCGGTCGATGCCTGGGACGTGATCCTGAAGGACCACGGCAAGTTCGGCTTCGACCGGCTGCTGCAGCCCGCGATCAAGGCCGCCGAAGAGGGCTACGTGGTCGCTCCGCGTATCGCCTTCGACTGGAAGAACGGCTTCGAGAAGCTGAAAAACGGCACCAACACCGAGCGCTATCTGTTGCCGCACGGCAAGCCCGCGGTTGCCGGCGACGTGATCCGCCAGCCCGAGCTCGGCAAGACGCTGCGCGCGATCGCGCAAAAGGGCCGCGACGCCTTCTATAGCGGCGAAATCGCCGCCGACATGGTCGACACGCTGCGCGGCATCGGCGGCCTGCACACGCTCGAGGACTTCGCCGCGCACTCGACCGAGGCGACCTCGCCGATCGGCACGATGTACAAGGGCTACGACGTCTGGCAGTGCCCGCCGAACGGCCCCGGCATCACCATGCTGGTCATGCTCAACATCCTGTCGCGCTTCGACCTGACGAAGTTCAAGCCGCTCAGCATCGAGCGCTTCCACCTCGAGGCCGAGGCGGCACGCATCGCCTACATGATGCGCGAGCAGCATATCGGCGATCCCCAGCACGTGCATGTCGACGTTGCCGGCATCCTCGCCAGGGAATTCGCCGAAGAGCACATCAAGAACATCCGCATGGACCGGCTGCTCGAACTGCCGAACGTTGCGCCGCCGATGAATCCGTCGACGGTCTACATCACGGTGGTCGACAAGGATCGCAATGTCTGCTCGTTCATCAATTCGATCGCGCATTCGTTCGGCTCGGCGATCGTCTCCAACAAGACCGGCGTCCTGCTGCAGAACCGCGCCGGCGGCTTCCGCATCCAGCCCGGACATCCGAATTGCATCGCACCGGGCAAGCGTCCGCTGCACACCATCATCCCGGCGCTGGCCACCAGGAACGGCCGTGCGGTGATGCCGTACGGCGTGATGGGCGGGCAGTACCAGCCGGTCGGCCAGACCCGTGTGCTGACCAACATGCTCGACTATGGCTGCGACATTCAGGAAGCCATCGATATGCCGCGCGGCCTGCACTACGAAGGCGTCTACCAGCTCGAGGACAGCGTGCCGGCGGAGATCGTCGAAGGCCTGAAGAAGATCGGTCACAAGACCACCAGCGTGGTCGCGCCGCTCGGCGGTGGCCAGGGCATCTGGATCGATTGGGACAAGGGGACGCTGACTGGCGGCTCCGATCCGCGCAAGGACGGTTGCGCGCTCGGCTATTGATTGTCGCGGCCGGCGAAGCTCGGCGGAAGGAACAAGATTTTGTCGCGAGGGTTGGTGCTGAAAGCCCATCCCCGCGAGGTCCGCCATCCGCACCCTCGATTCAGACGAGACCGAACAGGCCGATCTGCGTGGCGGCTCTCCACCCTGGCGTGCGGCGTCGAAGCGTCCGCCGCCGCTCGCTGAAAATCTCTCCTGCGATGCGCTGATCGTCGGCGCCGGCATCACCGGTGCGCTGGTCGCAGAGCGGCTGACGCGTCAGGGGCTCGACGTCGTCATCGTCGATCGCGAGCATCCAGGCCACGGCAGCACCGCGGCGAGCACCTCGATGCTGCTCTGGGAGATCGATCGTCCGCTGGTCGAGCTGGCCGCGATCTACGGCTTCGAACGCGCCGTCCGCGCCTACCGCGCGAGCCTGGCGGCGGTAACCGGCCTGCTGTCGTTGGTCCGCAGCACCAACATTCCGAGCGAGATCAGGACCAAGCGCTCGCTCTATCTGGCGACCGGAAGCTCCGCGGCCGAATTGCGCGACGAACACCGGCTGCGCAGCCGCGCCGGCCTGCCCGGCGACTTCCTCGACCACGGCCAGCTGCTCGAGATATTCGGCATGGCGCGCGCCGCCGCGATCGTGTCATCCGGCGCGGCGGATGCCGATCCGCTGCAACTCGCCCACAGTCTGCTCAGGCTCGCGGTCGCCCGCGGTGCGCGGTCGTTCGATGCCGAAGCCACAGCCTTCGACCCGGCAGGCGCGGCGGTCACGGTCGGGTTCGACAATGACCGCGAAATCGCCGCGAGAGCCGTGGTGCTGGCGACCGGCTGTGCGATGCCGGACATCGTTCATTCCAGGGTCCAGGCGGTGTCCTCGAGCTGGGCGATCGCAACCGCGCCGCAGCCGCAGAACATCTGGAAGGACGGTGTGCTGATCTGGGAGTGCGCGAAGGACTATCTCTACGCGCGCACGACGCCGGAAGGCCGCATCATCGTCGGCGGCGAGGACAGTGACGAGATCATCGAGCCCGACGCACGCGACCGCCTGATCCCGCAGAAATCGCGCGCGCTGGCGAAACGCCTTGCCGCGCTATGGCCGTTTGCCGAAACCGAGATCGATTATCGCTGGGCCGGGACGTTCGATACCACGCGCGACGGCCTGCCGCTGATCGGCCCGGTGCCCGGTGCGAAGGGCGTCTATGCCGCGTATGGCTATGGCGGCAACGGCATCACCTTCTCTTATCTGGCGGCGCAATTGATCGGCGATCTGATCGCAGGCGCGTCGTCGCCATTGCTTGACGATTTTGCGCTGGACCGCGACGGCGGCATGGCCGGTCACTGAAAAATGGCTAGGGATTTGGCCCGCGCTGGGCTAGAGACGGCCGTCCTTCACGAGAGGTGCAAGATGCGATCTTCCCGACGCACGATCATCAAGACTGCGTTCGCCGGCCTTGCGGCGGCAGTCTCCACGTCCGTTGTCAGCGGGACGGCAACGGCCCAAACTGCAGGAAAGCCCATGACCACAGCTTCAGGCCTCCAGATCATCGACAGCAAGGTCGGCACCGGCGCCTCGCCGAAGACCGGCCAGACCTGCGTCATGCACTACACCGGCTGGCTCTACGAGAACGGCCAGAAGGGCAAGAAATTCGACTCCTCGGTCGATCGCAACGAGCCGTTCGAGTTTCCGATCGGCCAGGGTCACGTGATCAAGGGCTGGGACGAGGGCGTCGCCACCATGAAGGTGGGCGGCAAGCGCACCCTGATCATCCCGCCGAACCTCGGCTACGGCGCGCGCGGCGCCGGCGGCGTGATCCCGCCGAACGCCACGCTGATGTTCGACGTCGAACTGCTTGGCGTAAAATAAGCCGATGGGCGTCAAGTAACCGGCCCGCAACAACTGGGGCGCAGCGATGAAGATTTCGATCCTCGACGATTATTTCGACACGCTGCGCACCCTCGATTGCTACCGCAAGCTCGACGGGTATGACGTCAAAATCTGGAACAATCACGTCCAGGACGTCGATGCACTCGCCGAACGGCTGCGCGATACCGACGCGCTGGTCCTGATCCGCGAGCGCACCCAGATCCGCACGCCGCTGCTCGAACGTCTGCCGAAGCTGAAGCTGATCAGCCAGCGCAGCGTCTATCCGCATATCGACATCGACACCTGCACGCGGCTCGGCATCATCGTGTCGTCGAGCCAGCATGCCGATACGCCGTCCTACGCCACCGCCGAGTTCACCTGGGGCATGATCCTCGCGGCGATGCGCGCGATTCCGCAACAGATGGCGGCGCTGAAGGCGGGCAAGTGGCAGATCGGCGTCGGTCATACGCTCCGCGGCAAGACGCTCGGCATCTATGGCTATGGTCGCATCGGCGCGGTGGTCGCGGGTTACGGCAGGGCGTTCGGCATGAACGTGCTGGTCTGGGCGCGCGAGCCGGCGATGGCGAAGGCGCGCGCCGACGGTTATGAAACCGCGGCCAGCAAAGCGGATTTCTTTGCCCGCTGCGACGTGCTGTCGCTGCATATGCGGCTGGTGGACGCGACGCACGGCATCGTCAAGGCGGAAGACCTCGCGCGGATGAAAGAGACCGCGCTGATCGTCAACACCAGCCGCGCGCCGCTGATCGAGCCCGGCGCGCTGGTCAATGCGCTGCGTGCCGGCCGGCCCGGGATGGCCGCGATCGACGTCTACGAGAAGGAGCCGCTGCGCGACACGGCGGACCCGCTGCTCAACATGGACAATGTGGTCTGCACGCCGCATCTCGGCTACGTTTCGCGCGACGAGTACGAAATCCAGTTCACCGACATCTTCGATCAGATATTGGCTTACGCGGCCGGCACGCCGACCAACGTCGTCAATCCGGATGTGCTGGCACATCCGGATGTGCTGGCACATCCGCGCCCGCGCGGCTGACCAGCATCGCTTATGCTCGAACGGCCGGCTCGATGGGCGGCCGTGTCATCTCTCGTTCAGCGAGGCCAGTGAGCCGCTGCGGTCACCCTGCCGACGATCCTCTTGATGCCGCCGAGAGCCTTCTGTCCCTTGCCCTTGGCTTCCAGAATCGCGCCTCTGCCCTGCATCGCGGGAGAGCCGGTGGCCTTGCCAAGACGCCGCTTGAACCTGCCGATCGCCTCGTTGGCGGTGCCCTTGATCCTATCGGTCGTGCTACCCATGAAATTACTCCTTCGGAATACGCTGAGACAACGCGCCGGCACATGGCGATGTTCCGATTTGGCAACGTTCCGATTTTCCGCTCGCCTGCGCGCCTGCTTTTCGCTAGCGTTCCACGCACGAAATGAGACCAACGAAAGCAAGAACGATGAGCGGTTCCCACGATCACACCCATTCCCACGACCATCACCATCACGACGATGAGCGCTGGAAGCACGACGGCGTCCGCGTCATTCCGGGCAACCAGCTCGATCCGAATGTGCCGTCGACCGCCGGCATGGACCGCAAGGCCGCGATCAATTTCGCCCGGGTCGGCGCGCAGAAATTGTGGGCAGGCACCGTCAGCATCAAGCCGGACGCCAAGACCGGCGCGCATCATCACGGCCATCTCGAAAGCATCATTTATGTCGTCAAGGGCAAGGCGCGGATGCGCTGGGGCGAGAAGCTGCAGTTCACCGCCGAGGCCGGTCCCGGCGATTTCATCTTCGTGCCGCCCTACGTGCCGCATCAGGAGATCAATGCCAGCCGCGACGAGGTGCTGGAATGCGTGCTGGTGCGCTCCGACGGCGAAGCGGTCGCGATCAATCTCGACATCGAGCCGATCGAGAAGCCGGAGACCGTGCTGTGGGTCGACCCGGTGCACCGCCATCCCGACGAGAAGAAATAGCGCGCGGCACCGTCGCGACGAAAGAGAACAACAACAAGATCAGGGAGGCCAGCATGACGCTCGTGCGTTACGAGAGCGCCGACCACATCGCGACCATCACGATGGATCGCGTCTCCTCACACAACGCGCTCAACAACGCGCTGTGCGACGAGCTGCAGCAAGCCTGGCGGCGCTTTCGCGACAGCGACGACCGCGTCGCGGTGCTGGCCTCGGCCGAGGAGAAGTACTTCTGTGTCGGCGCCGACGTCCGGGATTTCCCCGCCAATATGTGGCAGGCGGTGCCCGGGCTCGGTGTCGAGCTCGACAAGCCGGTGATCGCGGCGACGTCGGGCTGGGTGGTGGGCGGCGGCTTCGTTCTGGTGCAGATGGCCGACATCTGCGTCGCCTCGGAGACGACGCGGTTCGTCTATCCGGAAGCCAAGATCGGCACCACCGGCGGCGGCGTCTCCTCGGTGCTGGCGCGCATGCCGCACAAGATCGCGATGGAGTTCCTGCTTGTCGGCGAGGAGCTGTCGGCCGAGCGGGCCTACCAGATCGGCTTCGTCAACCGCATCACGCCGCCGGGCCAGCACCTTGCGGCGGCGCAGGAACTGGCGGCCAAGATCGCGGGCAACGCGCCGCTGGTGGTGCAAGCGCTGAAAAAGCTCGCGCGCGACGCGATGCCGAAGGGGCCGCTGGAGACGGTCGCCGAGGTGCGCCGGCAGCTCGATGCCATCAAGGACAGCGAGGACCTCAAGGAAGGCGCCAGGGCGTTCAGCGAGAAGCGCAAGCCGAGGTTTACGGGGAGATAGGGCGAGAGGCGGCGATAGTTTCGTCATTCCGGGGCTCGCGAAGCGAGAGCCCGGAATCCATCCAGCCGCAACAATCGCTGCGAAATGGATTCCGGGCTCGACGCTGCGCGTCGCCCCGGAACGACGGAGGGTGAGACTTACACAAACACCCGGTGATCGATCACACCGTTCGGCACGACATAGCCGTAACGTGTGTTCGACGGTTCGGGGCCGGCCTTCTCATACTGCGCCTTCATCATCGCAAAGCGATCACCCTTGAGGTCGAGCATCGCGCGCTTCGGCTGGATGTTGTAGAGCCGGGCGTTGTTGTCGCCGAAGATCGCCGTCTTCACCGGCCCGTCGGCGGGGCCGAGCGGTGCATAGCCGAACTTCTTCTGCATCATCTCGGGGATCTCCAGCCGCCGCAGGCCCTCGATCTGCCATTGCGGCGCGCCGGTCCACAGCGCATCGGTGCCCCAGCAGACGTGGTCGGCGCCGAGCCCCTTGATCAAGGTGCCCATCAGCGCCACGCAGACATTGGGCTCGGCGACCAGCGTGGTCGCGAACAATTGCCCGACGTCGCCATAGACATTGTTGACGCCATACTGCGCCGGGATGTCGGCGAGGTCGGAAGTCCAGGCGATGCGGCCGGTGCGCTCGAACTCGGCGAGCGCGACCTTCGGATCGCCGCCGACATGGCGATAGGCCGAATGGTAGATGACGAAGTTGAGCTGCGGCCAGTCCTTGGCGGCCCGGCCGACATCGGCGACGTCGGCGAAGCCGCGCAGATTCGGATACTGCTTCTCGATCCCGGGCGGAAACAGTCCCTTGTGGACGCAGACATTCTTGATGCCCGCCTTCACCATCTTCTCATAGCCCTTGTAGGCGACCTTCTCGTCGTCGAGCCGCCAGGGGTAGCGGCTGATCTCCTTGTGGGTGTTGTCGCCGATCGTGTAGCCCTTGCAGGACTCCGGCTTCAGCGCCAATGCGGCGTCGAGCTTGTCGAGCCAACCCGGCTGCCCGGGCGTGAAGATGGCGTGGCAGAACACGCGCCGCGAGCCGGCCTCGTCGTTCATCTTCTTGCGCGCGTCGGCCATCTGCTCGTTGGTCAGGAACCAGTCCTGCTCGATATCCGACGGCGCCGAGGAGATCAGCGCGATCTTGGTGTCGGAATCGAGAAACATCTCCTTCTTGTAGTTGTTGAACTTGAGATCCTCGATGGTCTGCTCGTGATCGTTGAGCTCCTTGTTCCAGCCGGCCTTGCCGACCGCCTTGCGCATTTCCACAAAACCCATGATGCGAGTGTCGTCGCGCAGGAAATGCGTATGCATGTCCATGATGAACTGGTCTTTCAGGGAGTTGGCGCGCTCCCCTGCGCCATCGCGGGTGTCGCGGCCTCTGCCGGCGTCACAGCGAACAGCTCCCCGTAAACCTGGTTCATCGCGACGAAGGAGGCGGCCATGCCGGCCGCGGTCTGGAAGAATCTGCGGCGATCGAGGCCCTGTTTGCCGCCGAGATCGTCGGCCATCGCGAGCAGCCGCGCCTCGACCTCGCGCTGACGTTCGTTCTGCGGATCCGGATAGAATTCGTCGCTGGAGACGATCTGGGTCGGGATCGGCGTCTGGTGCCGGCACAGTTCGGAGGGCATCAAGGCGGCAAGTTCTTCGTCGGTGAGATTGCTGCTCATTCTTCGCTCCCGCTTCTCGCCGGATTTTTCCGGTCGGATCGCGGCGGAGACTAGGACCAAGTCCGTTCGTCGTCCGCGCCGTTGCGTTCACAAAATCGTGCATCCTATTGGCCGCGCCGAGAAGCCGGCGTCGCGCGGCCTGCCTTGCGCGCTGCTATGCTCGATCGCACCGGATCGAACGAAGAAATCCGGAAGGGAGGCGAACCATGATGCCGTCAGGTCATTCGCGGCGCAGCATTATCAAGGGCATCGGCGTTACGACGGCAGCAGGCGTGCTCGGCGCAGCGTCGGCGCAGGCCGCGACCGCGGTTCCTGTCGAAGGGGAAATATGGAGCAACGAATACTGGGCGAAGAAGGGTGACATCCCGTTGTGGATGTTCCGCAAGCGGATCGGCGCGCCGAAGCCGGGCGAGCCGGCGCGGCCCGTGGTGTTTTTCGTGCACGGCTCGTCCGTGACGTCACGGGTGTTCGATCTCACGGTGCCCGGCAAGGGCGAGTATTCGCTGCTGAACACATTTGCCCGCTACGGCTTCGACTGCTGGACCATGGACCACGAGAACTACGGCAAGTCCGGCCGCACCTCGGGCAATGCGGATATTGCGAGCGGCGTCGCGGACCTGAAGGCCGCGGTCGAGGTGATCGCACGCGAGACCGGGCAGAGCCGATATCACTTCGTCGGCGAATCCTCGGGCGCGTTGCGGGCCGGGGCTTTCGCGATGGCCGCGCCCGAGCGCATCGACCGGCTGGTGTTCGCCGCCTTCACCTACAAGGGCGAGGGCTCGCCGACGCTGGCAAAGCGCGCCGAGCAACTCGCCTATTACCGCAGCCACAACATGCGCAAGCGCGACCGCGACATGATCCGCTCGATCGCAACCCGCGACAGGCCCGGCACGTCGGATCCTGCCGTGGTCGAGGTGCTGGCCGATGTCGAGATGCAGTTCGGCGACCAGATCCCGACCGGCACCTATCTGGACATGACCGCCAATTTGCCGGTCGTGCATCCGGAGAAGGTGCTGGCGCCGGTGCTGCTGGTCCGGGGTGAATATGACGGCATCGCCGCAGTTCCGGACCTCGAGGAGTTCTTCAACAAGCTGCCGAACGGCGACCGGCAGTTCATCATCCTGCCCGGCACCGCCCATTCGGTGGCGCTTGCCACCAATCGGGAGCTGTTCTGGCATGTGACGCGGGCATTCCTGACCATGCCGACACCGATTGTGACCTGACGTCACCCTGCGGCAGGACGCCGCAAGAAAAATCTGCACGGCGATGTCGGGATCCGGCTATGCGGTTCGTCCTCGGGGCACAACCCCGCCAACAGGAGTTCTTCGCGTGGCCAATCCCAAAATGATCTTCGTCAACCTGCCGGTCAGCAATCTCGCCCATGCCACTGCGTTCTACGAGGCGATCGGCGCGACCAAGAACGCGCAATTTTCCGACCACACCGCCTCCTGCATGGTGATCTCGGACACGATTCACGTCATGCTGCTGACGCACGACAAGTTCCGCGAGTTCACCCCGAAGAAAATTGCCGACACCAAGACCACGAGCGAAGTGCTGATCTGCCTGTCCGCCGACAGCCGCGACGCCGTCGACGGCTATGTCACCAAGGCAACGGGCGCGGGCGGCAACGCCGATCCGTCGCCGCAGCAGGATTACGGCTTCATGTACGGCCGCAGCTTCGAGGATCCCGATGGTCACATCTGGGAAGTGATGTGGATGGACGTCGAGGCGGCGATGAAGGCGCAGTCCGCCGCGGCGACCGCCTAATCGCATCCTGCCATCACGAGGAGCTCAAGCATGTCCAAGGTATCTCCCTGCCTGTGGTTCAACGGCGAGGCCGAGGAGGCCGCGAATTTGTACGTCTCGCTGCTGCCCAATTCGCGGATCGAGACCGTCCAGAAGAACGTCATCGACAGCCCCGGCGGAAAGGCCGGCACGGTCCTGCTGGTCGAATTCACGCTCGCCGGTCAGCGCTTCATGGCGCTGAACGGCGGAATGAGGATGGAGCATACCCACGCGGTCTCATTCGCGATCGACTGTGTCGACCAGGCCGAGGTCGATCGCCTGTGGGACGCGTTGCTCGCGGCCGGTGGCACGGCCGAGCAGTGTGGCTGGCTGCGCGATCGTTACGGCGTCGCATGGCAGATCGTGCCGGCGGCGGTCCGTCAATATCTCGGCGGGTCCGACGCCGCCGGCGCCGCGCGCGTGATGCAGGCCGTGCTCGGGATGATCAAGCTCGATATCGAAGGTCTGCGCCGGGCCCATGAGGGCGAGGCGGCGGCGTAAGGCAGGGCTTCGCTGGCATCGCCCGGCTCGACCGGGCGATCCAGCATTCCAGAGATTTCGGTGCTCGGCCGATAGGCCGCGGCGTACTGGATGCCCCGCATGAAGCGGGGCATCCAGTATGGGCACGATGGTTCCGTCACATGACCGTGGCGACGGATCGCGGATGCAGCTGATATCGTATAATTGTCGCAAGCTGCATTCCTCTCGCACCGTGCTTGCCCTTTGAACATCGTATCCAACTCGCATTCTGTTCCACGACGTCCCGCGGCGCGCGCGGCGATCGTCGCGGCCATCGTCTTCATCGTCGCCCATGTCGTGCTGCTGCTCGGGATCACCGCGCCGGACAAGCTCTATTTCGACGAGGTGCACTACGTGCCGGCGGCGCGGCAGATGCTGCTGCCGGTGCGCGAGAGCCCGATCCTCAACCCGATGCATCCGCCGCTCGCCAAGGAGATCATCGCGCTCTCGATCAAGGCGTTCGGCGACGTGCCGCTCGGATGGCGCTATCCCGCGGCGCTGTTCGGTGCGCTGGCGCTGGTCGGCGTCTATCTCGGCGGGCTTGCGCTGTTCGCGTCGCAGCAACGAGCGATCGCCGCCGTGCTGCTCGCCTTCTTCAACCAGATGCTGTTCGTGCAATCGCGGATCGCGATGCTGGATATTTTCGCACTCGCCTTCGGCCTGTTCGCGATCGCGGCGTTCGTGCACGGCTTCAGGCAAAAGCAGCCGCAATCCGCCTTTGCGCTGGCGGGACTCTTCGCGGGGCTTGCCAGTGCCTGCAAATGGAGCGGGCTGTTCGTGCTCGCGACCTGCATCGCAATCATCGTGGTGATCCGCCTGATGCAGGGCTGGCGCACGCGCTTTGCCGACGCCAATGCGGAGGATTGGTACCGGCCGGAGCTGTGGCCGGATTTTCGTGTTCCGCACTTCATGGTCTGTTTCGTGCTGATCCCGGCGACCGTCTATCTCGCGACCTTCGTGCCGCTCTACGGCCTCTCGTTCACGGATATCATGGAGGCGCAGCGCCGCATCTTTGCCGACAACACCACGGCCGCCATCGCGGGCCACACCTATATGAGCTCGTGGCCATCCTGGCCGTTCCTGGCGCGCCCGGCCTGGTACCTGTTCGAGAAGGTCGGCGATGACAGGTTTGCCGCGATCGTGTTTCTTGGCAACCCGCTGGTGCTGTGGCCGGCATTGATCGCGCTGATCATTGCGCTGCGCGACTGGATCGTCGGGCGCGGCCGTGATGCATTTCTCGTGCTGGCGTTCTACCTCGGCCCGTATCTGGCCTGGGCGCTGCTGCCGCGCACGCTCGGTTTCATCTATTACTATCTGCCGGCGGCGACCACCGCGAGTTTCGTGCTGGTCTACGCCTTGACGCGAAAGGGGGCGCCGCGTTGGCTGCTGTGGGCGTTCGTCGCGGTTGGATGCGCAGGGTTTGTTGTGATGCTGCCGGTCACGGCCGCTGTCATCGAGACGTCGATGGCGACGTTCAACCGGCTGATGCTGTTTCAGGGCTGGATATGATTGATCCGCCTGCCGCACCGGCAGGCGGATCGAGAATGCAAAGAGATTACTGCGACGCGGTCTTGGTATCCATGTTGACGACCTGCACGCGGCGATTGGTCGGGTCCATCGGCGCACTCGGGTCCTTCGGCCGGGTCTTGCCGTAGCCGACCGTGACGAGATCCGAGCCGTTCAGGCCGTAATGCTCGACCAGATATTTCTTGATGGTGTCGGCGCGGCGCTCCGACAGGTCCTGGTTATAGGCCTCGCCGCCGATCGCATCGGTATGGCCGGCGACGACGAAGGTCGAGCCCTTCATGCTGGGATCGGACAGGGCCTTGCCGAGCTCCTGCACCGCCTGGGTCGAGCCCTTGCTGATGTCGGCGGAGTTGTAGTCGAAGTGGATCTCCAGATCGATCTTCGGCTTGTTCGCCGCGATGTCGGCGATCTCCTGGCGTTCAACGCGCGACAACGAACGGGTCTGCCGGTTGCGGACGGTGTTGAGGAAGCTCGCCTCCTTGGCGGAAGCCGCGAGGTCGACCTGCGTGCCGGCGGAAAGGCCGCGGGTGGCCGACTTCGGCTTCAGCGCATTGAGGATCTGGGCGGCCGGAACGGCCTCGCTGCCGGCCAGTGCGACGCCCGCCGTCATCGACAGCGCGGCGCCGATTGTCAGAAAAGACAAGGAAAAAGAGCGGGTCATGGTTTTCGTCCTCAAATGTCGGGCTAGCCAATCCGGCTTGCTGTCGTTTTGATGCTGGGAGAATAGGACCGGTTCAAAGCCCGGAATGTGATCTGGGTCACGGTTCGGTGTGCCGCCCCGCCTTGCGCCAGGCGGGCAGACGGGAGAGCGAGGACATCATGGCCCACGTCAATCGCGTCCTCCGCTCGATCAATGACGAAGACGCCTCGCACTGCGTCGATATCTTCCTTCGCCCGGACGGCACCGTCGGCTTCGAAGAATTTCGGCGGGACGTCGAAGATGGCCGCGGCTGGTTTCCGGTTGGCGGGCATTCGTCCCGCATCTTCCATGAGGAAAGCGCGGCCCTGGCCGCGGCGATGGGGGACGTTCCGTGGTTGCGGCGGGTCGTCGGATCGACGTAGCCGCTCCAAATGATGCGGAGCTGATTTCCCTCGTGCGGCTCTCCACAGCGGCGCGAATCTCACTACATTGCTGGGGCAATGCCCCGCGCCGCCGAACCCCTTTCGTTGAACAATGCCAGCGCCCGCCACATCTGGCTGCGCGCGCAGCGGCTCGATACAAAGGCGCCGTTCGGGGAGGGGGCGTCAGCGGTGGCGGCCGCCGTCGATCATCTCGGCTATGTGCAGATCGACACCATCAACGTGATCGAGCGCTGCCATCACCACATCCTGTTCACCCGCATTCCGGACTACCGCCGCGCCGACCTCAAGCAGGCGCAGAGCCGGGACAAGAGCGTGTTCGAGTACTGGACGCACGCGCTGTCCTACGTGCCGTCCAAGGACATCGGCATCTTCCTGCCGGCGATGAAGGCGCACAAGCGCGAGGGCCACAAATGGTTCTCGTCGGTGACCCCGGCGGATACGCGCAAGGTGCTGCGGCTGCTCCGTGCCGGTCCGCTGACCATCCGTGACATCGACGACGATGTGCTGACCGAGAAGGAGCATCTCTGGCAGAGCCGGAAGCCCTCCAAGCGCGCGCTGCAGCTCGCCTTCTATGGCGGCGTGGTCACGATCAGCGAGCGTGCCGGCATGCTGAAGACCTACGAGCTGATGACCCGGCACTTCGGCTGGGACAAGCCGCCGAAGCCGGCCCCGGCCTCGGCCCGGACCGCCTATCTGCTCGACCGCGCGCTGCGCTCGCAGGGCACCGTCAGCCTGGATTCGATCTGCCACCTCGACGCGCCGAGCAAGAAGGCGGTGCGCGGCCTGATCGAGGCGCGCCTGCGCCGCAAGGAACTGGTCCAGGTCGCGCTGGAAGGCGCCGGCAAGCAGGAACATTGGGCGCGGCCCGAGGTGCTGGAAGCGACCGGCGAGGGTGATCCCACCCTGGTTCACATCCTCTCGCCGTTCGATCCGCTGATCATCCAGCGGAGGCGCACCGAGCTGTTCTTCGGCTATGGCCACCGTTTCGAGGCCTATGTGCCGAAGGAGAAGCGCCTGTTCGGCTATTTCGCGCTGCCGGTGCTGGTCGGCGACGACATCGTCGCCGCCCTCGACCTCAAGACCGACCGGCAGAACAAGAAACTCCTGATGCAGAAATGGAGCTGGGTCGGCAACGGCAAGAAGCAGGCGGCACGCAAGGAGCTGAAGCGCCGCATCGAGGAAGAGCTCGACCGCTTCGAGCGCTTTCAGCTGGCGGAGTAGGGCTGGCTCTTCGTCGTTGCGAGCCAACGGGTCGCGCGAACGCGCGCCCGATGACAGGCTCCGCGAAGCAATCCATCGCGCCACAAGCGGATAAGTGGATTGCTTCGCTTCGCTCGCAATGACGCACAAAACGCCCAGGGTTCCCGTTTGTGCTGTGAGCTATGAGTTTTTGCCATTGCTCAAAGCGGAGCCAGCCAATAATCCTCACGGCAAGCAACACCCGGGGGGCAGCTTATGAGCCAGACAGCAACCATCGCGCCTGATCGCGGCGCCCGCAGCGAGATCGAGACGTCGACGATCCGCGCGATCTCCTGGCGGCTGATCCCGTTCCTGATCCTGGCCTACTTCTTCTCCTATCTCGACCGCGTCAATCTCGGTTTCGCCGCGCTCACCATGAACAGCGAGCTGAAGTTCTCGCCGGTGGTGTTCTCGTTCGGCGCCGGCATCTTCTTCATCGGCTATTTCATTTTCGAGGTGCCGAGCAACCTGGCGCTGGAGCGGTTCGGCGCCAGCAGGTGGATCGCCCGCATCATGGTGAGCTGGGGCATCCTCTCGGCGTTGATGGCGGCGGTCTATGACGAGCACAGCTTCTACGCGCTGCGCTTCTTCCTCGGCGTGGCCGAGGCCGGCTTCTTTCCCGGCATCATCCTCTATCTGACCTACTGGTACCCGGCCGAGTATCGTGCGCGCTTCCTCGCCGCCTTCGCGCTCGCGGTACCGATCTCGACCGTGATCGGCGCGCCGATCTCCGGCCTGTTGCTCGGCCTCGACGGCGTGATGGGCTTGAAGGGCTGGCAGTGGCTGTTCGTCATCGAGGGCATTCCCTCGGTGCTGCTCGGCATCGTCACCTGGTTCTATCTGACCGACCGGCCGGAGAAGGCCGATTGGCTCTCGGCCGAGCAGAAGGCGTGGCTCAAGGCGAAGCTCGACGCCGAGGTCGCGGCCAAGCAGGCGGCGAAGCATTTCACGCTGGGCGAGGCGCTGTCCTCGCCGAAGGTGCTGGCGCTCAGCGCGATCTATTTCGGCTTCGTCGCCGCGCTCTACGGCATGCAGTTCTGGCTGCCGCAGATCGTCAAGGCGTTCGGGCTGACCAATGCGCAGACCGGCTTCGTCACCGCGATCCCGTACGCATTCGGCACCGTCGCGATGATCCTGTGGGCGCGCCGTTCCGATGCCACGCGCGAGCGCGTGTTCCATGTCGGCGCGCCGCTGCTGCTGACTGCGCTGGCGCTCGCCGTCTCCAGCTACATCACCGATCCGGTCATGACGATGGTGGTGCTGACGATCGCCGCGATCGGCGTGTTCTGCACCTTCGCGGTGTTCTGGACGTTGCCGACCGCCTGGCTCTCCGGCACCGCCGCCGCCGGCGCGATCGCGCTGATCAACTCGATCGGCAACCTCGCCGGTTTCGGCGGACCCTATCTGATCGGCTGGGTCAAGGAAGCCACCGGAAGCACGTCGACCGGTCTGCTGGTGCTCTCGCTGTTGCCGCTTGCCGCGGGCCTGCTGGTTTTCCTCGGCAGCCACGAGACCAAGACCGAGTTCGCCGGCGCGAAGTAGCGACGCAACTGCGTAGGCCTTCGTAGGATGGGTAGAGCGCAGCGAAACCCATCATTGGCACGCGCGGTGAGACGATGGGTTTCGCTTCGCTCTACCCATCCTACGGACCGTCGATGCCGTAGCCCGGATGAAGCCAACGGGGCGCGCGTTCGCGCGACCCGTTGGCTTCATCCGGGCTACGCTTTTTCCGAGTTCCACACCGCAAATCTCGCACGCTTCCGACCTTGTCCTCACGAATTGGTTATCACTGACGAATATTGACATTCATCAGTGATAAATCGATACTCTTCATCAGTCGTCAGCCCGATGGAGATTTCAGATGTTCGTTCGTTCCGTTTTCTCGAGCTATTACAGGCTCTTGACGGGGGCATCGTTGGCTTTTGCGGTGTTCGCGCTGACCGGCTGCAATGAAAAGGCGGCTGAAAACGCCGATCCGGGACGCCCCGTTCTGGTGGCGACCGTCCATTACGAAGCGGAAACCCCTGAGCGCAGCTTTGTCGGCACCATCAAGCCCCGTATCGAAGCCGATATGGGCTTTCGGGTTGCCGGCAAGGTGGCCAAGCGGCTGGTCGAGGTCGGACAGACAGTCGACGTCGGCCAGCCCTTGGCCACCCTCGACGAGGTCGACCTGAAGCTGCAGGCCGAGCAGGCGGAGGCGGAATTCCGCGCCGCCACCGGCGTGCTTGCGCAGGCCGCGGCCGCCGAGCAGCGCGCCAAGGATCTGAAGGCCAAGGGCTGGACCACCGACGCGGCGCTCGACTCCGCCAAGGCCGCCGGCGACGAGGCCCGCGCCCGGCTGAACCGCGCCGAGCGTTCGGTCGAACTGACCAAGAATTCCCTCTCTTACGCAACGCTGGTGGCCGACACCCGGGGTGTCGTCACAGCGACCATGATCGAGCCCGGCCAGGTGGTTGCCGCGGGCCAGGCTTCGATCCGTGTCGCCCGACTTGGCGAGAAGGAAGCTGTCGTCGCGATCCCAGAGACGCTTCTTGCTCGTGCCAGGTCGGGCGTAGCCACGGTGACGCTGTGGTCGGACGCCAAGAAGAGCTATGCCGCCAGGCTGCGCGAGGTCGCGCCGCAGGCCGATCCCGCCACCCGTACCTATCTCGCAAAATTCTCGCTGCCGGACGCCGACGAGGCGGTCTCGCTCGGCATGACCGCGACACTGACGCTGGCCGACAAGGCGAGCGAGCGCGTCGCCAAGTTGCCGCTGTCGGCGCTGTACAGCCAGGGCGGCGATCCCTCGCTCTACATCGTCGACGACAAGGGCGACATCGCGCTGAAGCCGGTCAAGGTGAAGGCCTATGAGAGCAACAACGTCGTCATCTCAGGCGGCGTCGACGATGGCGCCAAGGTGGTCGCCCTCGGTGTGCAGAAACTCGATCCGAGCCAGAAGGTGCGGGTCGTGTCGTCGCTGTCGTTCTAACCCTCGCAATCGCAGCGGAAACGGTTCTGGGACTGGTCTAGAACTTGGAGAGTTCGATGAAGCGCTTCAACCTTTCGGCCTGGGCGGTCAGCCATCCGACGCTGGTCCTGTTCCTGATGATCATTCTCGGCGCCGCCGGCTTCTTCTCCTACGAGAAGCTCGGCCGCGCCGAGGATCCGTTCTTCACCGTCAAGGTGGTGAACGTCTCGGTGATGTGGCCGGGCGCGACCTCGCAGGAAATGCAGATGCAGGTCGCCGATCCGATCGAGAAGAAACTGCAGGAGCTGCCGTTCTTCGACAAGGTGCAGACCTATTCCAAGCCGGGCTTCACGGCGATGCAGGTCTCCTTCAAGGATTCGACCCCGCCGAAGGACGTGCCCTATCTCTTCTACCTGTTGCGCAAGAAGCTGGTCGATGTGCAGGGCGAGCTGCCCTCCGGCATCCTCGGTCCCGTCGTCAACGACGAATTCTCCGACGTCGATTCGATCCTCTATATGATGACCGGCGACGGCGCCAATTATGCGCAGCTCAAGAAGGTCGCGGAGGGCTTTCGCCAGCGCCTGCTGAAGGTGCCCGGCGTCACCAAGATCGATCTCTACGGCACCCAGGACGAGCGCATCTTCGTCGAGTTCTCGCATGCCAAGCTGGCGACGCTCGGCATCACGCCGCAGGCGCTGTTCGACTCGCTCGCCAAGCAGAATAACGTCACCCCGGCCGGCACCGTCGAGAGCTCATCGCAGCGCGTGCCGCTGCGCGTCACCGGCGCGCTTGACGGCGTCAAGGCGGTTGCCGAGACGCCGGTCGAGAGCAACGGCCGCGTGTTCCGGCTCGGCGATATCGCGACCGTCTCTCACGGCTATGTCGATCCGCCGAGCTTCGTGGTGCGTCAGGAAGGCAAGCCGGCGCTCGGCATCGGCGTCGTCACCGCCAAGGGCGCCAACATCCTTGAGCTCGGCAAGGAGGTCCAGAAGGCGACCGCCGAGTTCCTGAAGGCGGTGCCGCAGGGTGTCGATATCCAGCAGATCGCCGACCAGCCCAAGGTGGTCGAACACGCCGTCGGCGAGTTCGTGCACTCCTTCGTCGAGGCGCTCGCGATCGTGCTGTTCGTCTCCTTTGTCGCGCTCGGCTGGCGCACCGGCATCGTGGTCGCGCTGTCGGTGCCGTTGGTGCTCGGCATCGTCTTCATCGTGATGAACGCGATGTCGCTCGACCTGCACCGCATCACGCTCGGCGCGCTGATCATTGCGCTCGGCCTTCTGGTCGACGACGCCATTATCGCGGTCGAGATGATGGTGGTGAAGATGGAGCAGGGCTGGGACCGCATGAAGGCGGCGTCCTTTGCCTGGGAATCCACCGCGTTTCCGATGCTCACGGGAACGCTGGTCACGGCCGCTGGCTTCCTCCCCATCGGCTTTGCCAATTCGGCGGTCGGCGAATATGCCGGCGGCATCTTCTGGATCGTGGCGATCTCGCTGGTCGCCTCCTGGTTCGTCGCGGTGATCTTCACACCCTATATCGGCGTCAAGCTGTTGCCCAACATCAAGGTGCACCAGAACCACGACCCGCACGCGATCTACGAGACGCGGATGTATCGCGGCTTGCGCCGCGTCGTGCAGTGGTGCGTCGATCACCGCATCAAGGTGGTGGCGGCGACCGTCGGCGTCTTCGTTGCCTCCATCGTTGCGTTCGGCCACGTCCAGCAGCAATTCTTCCCGCTGTCGGAGCGGCCCGAGTTGTTCCTGCAGCTGCGTCTGCCCGAGGGCACCGCCTTCAACGTCACCGAGAAAACGGTGAAGAAGGCCGAAGGGCTGCTGAAGGGCGATGACGACATTCAGACCTACACCGCCTATGTCGGCCAGGGTTCGCCGCGCTTCTGGCTCGGCCTCAACCCGCAGCTGCCGAACGAGGCCTTTGCCGAGATCGTGATCCTCGCCAAGAACGTCGAGGCGCGCGAGCGCGTCAAGGCCAAGATCGAGCAGGCCGCCGCCGATGGCGCGCTGAACGAGGCGCGGGTCCGGGTCGACCGCTTCAACTTCGGTCCGCCGGTCGGCTTCCCGGTCCAGTTCCGCGTGATCGGCCCCGATGCCAACAAGGTGCGCGACATCGCCTACCAGGTGCGCGACGTCATGCGCCAGAACAAGAACGTCAAGGACGTCCAGCTCGACTGGAACGAGCAGTCGCCCTACCTGAAGCTCGCCGTCGACCAGGATCGGGCGCGCGCGCTCGGCCTGACCCCGCAGGACGTCTCGCAGGCGCTGGCGATGCTGATCTCGGGCGCGCCGGTCACTACGATCCGCGACGGCATCGAGAAGGTCGGCGTGGTCGCCCGCGCGGTGCCGTCCGAGCGGCTCGATCTCGGCCGCGTCGGCGATCTCACCATCACCACGCGCAACGGCGTCGCCGTCCCGCTGCAGCAGATTGCCAAGATCGAATATGCGCATGAGGAGCCGATCCTGTGGCGGCGCAACCGCGACATGGCGATCACCGTGCGGTCGGATGTCGTCGACGGCGTGCAGGCGCCCGACGTCACCAATCAGATCTCGCCGAAGCTGAAGGACATCCAGGCCCATCTCGAGCCGGCCTACCGGATCGAGCCGGGCGGGGCGTTCGAGGAATCCGCCAAGGGCAATGCGTCGATCTTCATCCTCTTCCCCGTGATGGTGATGGTGATGCTGACGCTGCTGATGATCCAGCTGCAGAGCTTCTCGCGCCTGTTCCTGGTGTTCCTGACCGCGCCGCTCGGCATCGTCGGCGCCTCGCTGGGCCTGAACGTCGCCAACCAGCCGTTCGGCTTCGTGGCGCTGCTCGGCCTGATCGCGCTCGCCGGCATGATCATGCGCAACGCCGTGATCCTGGTCGATCAGATCGAAAGCGACGTGGCGTCCGGCCTGACCCGGCGCGAGGCGATCGTCGAAGCCACCGTCCGGCGCGCCCGGCCGGTGGTGCTGACGGCCCTGGCAGCCATCCTCGCCATGATCCCGCTGTCGCGCTCGGCGTTCTGGGGCCCGATGGCGATCACCATCATGGGCGGTTTGTTTGTTGCGACTTTCCTGACCTTGCTGTATCTGCCGGGCCTTTACGCCCTCTGGTTCCGCAAGACCCTCGAGGAGAGCGGCTCCGAGCAAACCGATACTGCGCCGCAGCATGCCGGCGATGCGCAACGCGCATTTCCGCTTGCTGAGGCGGCCGAATAATTGAAGATTGAGCAGGCCAACATGACACTGATCACGGAACATAGCGAAACCGACACCCGCGAGCGGATTCTCGTGGTGGCGGAGCGCTTGTTCCGGCAGATCGGCTACCAGAAGACGACGGTCGCCGACATCGCCAAAGAGCTGCGGATGAGCCCCGCCAACGTGTACCGCTTCTTCGATTCGAAGAAGTCGATCCACGAGGGCGTGGCCCGCGGCCTGATGGGCGAGGTCGAGATCGAGGCCCGGCGCATCGCGCGCTCGGAAGGGCCGGCGGCGCCACGCTTGCGCCAGATGATGACGACCATCAATCGCATGAACACCGAACGCTATGTCGGCGATTCCAAGATGCACGAGATGGTCGAGATCGCGATGCAGGAGGATTGGGACGTCTGCGTCGCGCATATGGAGTGTATCGCCTCCATTATCGGCGAGGTGATCGCGCAAGGAGCCGCGTCGGGGGAGTTCGAGATCACGGACCTGCAACTCGCCTCGCTGTGCGCCTGCACGGCGATGATGCGGTTCTTCCACCCGCAGATGATCGCCCAGTGTGCCACCAAGCCGGGCCCGACCATCGACCAGATGATCGATTTCGTGATCGCCGGCCTGTCGCCGCGCAGCCGCGCCAATTGAGCGCCAGCCCTGACATTTTCGTCAGTTGACTCTCCCGTCATAGCAGGCAAATCGGGTTTGTAGCCCGGATGGAGCGCAGCGCAATCCGGGGCCACTTCCGCTTGCGAGACCGTCCCGGATTACGCTGCGCTCCATCCGGGCTACGTGAGAGGGGCCAGCCGTGACCGCCAAAGACCTGCATTTCTACGAGCCGAAGAACGGCCACGGCCTCAAGCACGACCCGTTCAACGCCATCGTGGCGCCGCGGCCGATCGGCTGGATCTCCTCGCGCGACAAGGGCGGCAACGTCAACCTCGCGCCCTACAGCTTCTTCAACGCCTTCTGCTACGTGCCGCCGATCATCGGCTTCTCCTCCACCAACTGGAAGGACAGCGTCGCCAACATCCAGGACACCGGCGAGTTCGTCTGGAATCTGGCGACGATGGATCTCGCCAAGCACATGAACGCGACGGCGGCGCATGTCGCGCGCGATGTCGACGAATTCAAGCTCGCGGGGCTCACGCAGGTCGCCGGCAAGCTCGTCAACGTGCCGCGGGTCGCCGAAAGCCCGGTGTCGTTCGAATGCAAGGTGAGCCAGATCGTCCAGCTCCAGGGCGCCGACGGCAAGAAGGCCGAGGCGTGGCTGACGCTCGGCGAGGTCGTCGCCGTCCACATCGACAAGGCTTTCATCAAGGACGGCGTCTACCAGACCGGCCTCGCGCACCCGATCGTCCGCGCCGGCCGCCGCGGCGACTACTTCGAGATCAAGCCGGAAAACATGTTCGAGATGATCCGGCCGGATTGAGTGCTGCTCTATCCTCCCTCTCCCCGTTCTTCACGCGAAGCTCGCTCTTAGAGGGTAGGGTGAGGGGCTGCTTCCACCAGTTGTGATGGTCGTGAGACCTGTACCCCCTCACCCGGAACGCATCTGGCGATGCGTTCCGACCTCTCCCCGCAAGCGGGGCGAGGTAGGGACGTCGCTCCGCTGCGGATTCGTGCGCTCCGCGACGACGGCCCGCACCACAACAATGTGAAATTTCCGCGCGCGGGGATGAAAAACCGTCACTCGCAACCTCTCCGAGAGCAGTCTAACTTCCACCCGCCAGGCCGGATCAACGGCCGGCCAACAGAGTGGGAGGATGCGATGACACGCCAACCGCGGCGCGATCAGAACGAAGAACAACGCGATCCGAATGTTTCACGACGCACGCTGGTTCAGGGGCTGGCGGTTTCCGCCGCCGCCGTCGCGGGCATCGGCAGCGCGCTGGCTCAGAATGCGCCCGCGCCGGTCGGGCCGCCGACGACGATCACCACCCCGCCGCGCGATTTCAGTCCGCGCGGTGCGCCGACCACCTATTTCTGGGACCCCGACATCATCGCGGTCGATCCGTCCTTCAACGACCTTGCCCAGCCCAACACCTCGATCAAGCGCCTCCACACCGGCCTGTTGTGGGCGGAAGGCCCGGCCTGGAGTTCGCAGGGCCGCTATCTCCTGTGGAGCGACATCCCCAACAACCGGCAGATGCGCTGGTCGGAAGACGACGGCCATGTCAGCATCTTCCGCATGCCATCGAACTACTCGAACGGCAATTCGTTCGACTTCCAGGGGCGCCAGCTGTCCTGCGAGCATCTCACCCGCCGCGTGACGCGCTACGAGAATGACGGCACCGCGACCGTGCTCGCCGATAACTATCAAGGCAAGCGGCTGAACTCGCCGAACGACGTCGTCGCGCATCCCGACGGCAGCTACTGGTTCACCGATCCGCCCTATGGCGGGCAGCTCTATGAGGGCGAACCCGACGCCGCGGGCGGCCCGGGCAATCCGGCCGGCAAGCTCAATCCCCGGATCGGGCAGCCGGCGGGCTTCGTGCCGGCCAAGCGCGAACTGCCGACCAATTGCTATCGCATCGATCCCTCCGGCCGTGTCGATCTCGTGGTCAGCGAGGACCAGGTGCCCGATCCGAACGGCCTCTGCTTTTCGCCGGACTACAAGAAGCTCTACGTGGTCTCGACCGGCAAGGGACCGGGCGATAGCGGCCCCGGCGGCAAGGGTGACGTTTTCGTGTTCGATGTCGGCGCCGACAACAAGCTTTCCAACGGCAAGCGGTTCAGCGATTTCACGATCGACGGCGTGAAGTGCGGACCGGACGGTATCCGCTGCGATCTCAACGGCAATGTCTGGTGCTCGAGCAATGCCGGCCGCGCGGTTGGTTACAGCGGCGTGACGGTGTGGTCGCCGGAAGGCAAGCTGCTCGGACGCATCCGGCTGCCTGAGGTCTGCGGCAACATCACCTTCGGCGGTCCCAAGCGCAACCGCCTGTTCATGGCCGCAAGCCAGTCGCTCTACGCGGTCTATACCGCAACCCAGGGAGCCGGGCCTGCCTAGCTCGTCCTGCGCGGGGATGGCGTCTGCGCCATCCCCCGCTACCTGATTGTCGCACCTCAGCTTTCGGAACTGAACGCGTGGCCTGCCGTTAACAGAATGGCGCCTGGGCCGCGTCAATTTCGCTTTATATTGAACAGCGAAGTGTTCACCGGTGAACGGCACTTTCCGATAAGATCACGCATCCGCGCCGCCGTTTCATGAGGATCCGCCATGAGCTTCCGCCGCGACTATATGACAAAACCGATCTTCTCCTGGGCGCGTGGCGTGCTGCCGACGATGTCGGACACCGAGCGCGAGGCGCTGGAAGCGGGCGACGTCTGGTGGGACGCCGATCTCTTCACCGGCAACCCCGACTGGTCGAAATTGCTGGCGTTCGCGCCGGCCAGATTGACCGACGAGGAGCAAGCCTTCCTGCACGGTCCGGTCGACGAGCTCTGCAGGATGCTCGACGAGTGGAAGATCAACTGGGAATGGCGCGATCTGCCGCCCGAGGTCTGGGCCTTCATCAAGGCCAAGAAATTCTTCGGCATGATCATCCCGAAGGAATTCGGCGGCCTCGGCTTCTCGCCCTATGCGCATTCCGAAGTGGTGCGCAAGATCTCGTCGCGCTCGCTGACCGCGGCCGTCACCGTGATGGTGCCGAACTCGCTCGGGCCGGGTGAGCTGTTGATGCGCTTCGGCACCAAGGAGCAACAGGACAAATGGCTGCCACGCCTGGCGGCCGGACAGGACATTCCCTGCTTCGGCCTGACCAGCCCGGAGGCAGGGTCAGATGCCGCCTCGATGATCGACACCGGCATCATCTGCAAGGGCAATTTCGAAGGCCGCGAGGTGCTCGGCTTGAGGCTCAACTGGCACAAGCGCTACATCACGCTCGGCCCGGTCGCGACGCTGCTTGGGCTAGCGTTCAAGGCCTATGATCCCGATCACCTCGTCGGCAGCGAGGAAGAGCTCGGCATCACCGTCGCGCTGATCCCGACCCATCTGCCCGGCGTCTCGATCGGCCACCGCCATCTGCCGGCGATGCAGGTGTTCCAGAACGGCCCGAACTGGGGCCGCGACGTCTTCATCCCGCTCGACTACATCATCGGCGGCCAGGAGCGGCTCGGCCAGGGCTGGAAGATGCTGATGACGGCGCTCGCCGCCGGCCGCGGCATCTCGCTGCCGTCGCTGTCGGCGGCCGGCGCTGCCTATGCCGCGCGCACCACCGGCGCCTATGCCCGCATCCGCGAGCAGTTCGGCATCTCGATCTCGAAATTCGAGGGCATCGAGGAGCCGCTCGCGCGGATCGCCGGCACGGCCTATCTGCTCGACGCCGCGCGGCGGCTGACCTGTGCGGCACTGAACGAGGGGCATCATCCCGCCGTCATCTCCGGGATCATGAAGCTGCACGCCACCGAGCGGATGCGGATCGCGATCGACGACGCCATGGACATCCATGGCGGCAAGGCCGTGATCGACGGGCCGCAGAATTATCTCGGCGGGCTCTACCGTTCGGTGCCGGTCGGCATCACGGTCGAGGGCGCCAACATCCTGACCCGCAACCTGATCGTGTTCGGGCAGGGCGCGATCCGTGCGCATCCCTATCTGTTGCAGGAGATGAACGCGCTCGGCGAGACCGACCGCGACAAGGGCCTGACCGCATTCGACACCGCGTTCTGGAAGCATGTCGGCCACAGCTTCGCGACCATGTTCCGCGCCTGGGGCCGCAACTGGAGCTTCGGCCTGTTCGCGCCGGCGCCGGATGCCGGTGACGCCACCGAGTTTTATCGCCAGCTGTCGCGCTATTCGTCGGCATTCGCGCTGAGCGCCGACATGGCGTTGCTCACCCTCGGCGGCGCGCTGAAGCGCAAGGAGATGCTCTCGGCGCGCTTCGGCGACATCCTGTCCGAGCTGTATTTGCTCTCCGCGGCGCTGAAGCGCTGGCAGGACGAGGGCCGGCAGAAGGAGGATCTTCCCGCGCTCCAATGGTGCATGGCATCCGGCTTCAAGACCATCGAGAACCGATTTGCGGAAATCTTCGCCAATCTGCCGAACCGCCCGGTGGCTTGGCTGCTGAAATTCCTGATCCAGCCGTTCGGCGCCCGCGTCACCGGCCCGTCGGATCGCGTCGTGCAGCAATGCGCGCAGCTCGTGCTGTCGCCCTCGGCGGCGCGCGACCGCCTGACGCCGGACCTCGCCTTTGTCGAGGATGACGGCGGCATCGCGCGGCTGGAGAAGGCCTTCCGCCTCGTCACCGAGGCCGAGGATGCCGCCAAGCAGCTGCGCGCGGCGCGACTGCACGACTGGAAGGAGGCCGTCAAGAAAGGCGTCATCACCGAGGCCGACGGCGAGAAGCTCGCCGCCGCCCATGAGGCCGTCGCCAAAGTCATCGAGGTTGATGATTTTGCGCCGGAGGCGCTGTCCCCGATTTACAAGAAATCCGCCGACGTGCATCAGTTCTTCCAGGAGCTTGGTGAGCAGAGGGCGGCGAGCTGATGGCGCGACCAGTCTTTATTGTCGACGGCAGCCGGACGCCGTTCCTGAAGGCGCGCTCCGGTCCCGGCCCGTTCACCCCGGTCGATCTTGCCGTGCAATGCGGCCGGCCGCTGCTGGCCCGGCAGCCGTTCGCGCCCACCGCCTTCGACCAGGTGATCCTCGGTTGCGTCAACGTGATCGCCGATGAGATGAACCCGGCGCGCGTTGCGGCGCTTAGGCTCGGCATGGGCGAAGAGATGGTCGCCTTCACGGTGCAGATCAATTGCGGCTCCGGCATGCAGTCGATCGACACCGGCTATCGTTACATCCGCGAGGGCACTTCCGACCTGATCCTCGCCGGCGGCGCCGAGGCGTTGAGCCACGCGCCGCTGGTCTGGCCCAATTCCGGCGTGCGCTGGTTTGCCGGCTTTGCCGGCGCCAAGGGACTAGGTGCCAAGATCGCCGCGGCGCTGAAGGTGAAGCCGAGCTACTTCAAGCCGATCATCGGCCTCGAGCGCGGGCTGACCGACCCGATCACCGAGCTCAACATGGGGCAGACCGCCGAGAAGGTCGGCCATCTCTTCGGCATTACGCGCGCACAGTCCGATGCATATGCCGCCGAGAGCCATCAGCGGCTGGCCAACGCGCAGAAGCAAGGCTTTCTCAAGGGCGAGGTCGAGACCGCGTTCTCCCGCGACGGCAAGTTCTACGACCATGACGACGGCGTCCGCCCGGACTCGACGCCCGAGACCTTGGCAAAGCTGAAGCCGGTGTTCGAGCGTCCCTGGGGCCAGGTCACCGCCGGCAATTCGTCGCAGATCACCGACGGCGCCTCCTGGGTGATCCTGGCGTCGGAGACGGCGGTGGCCAAGCACGGGCTGACGCCGAAGGCCGTCATCCTCGACAGCCAATGGTCGGCGCTCGATCCCTCGATCATGGGCCTCGGCCCGGTGCTGTCGGCGAGCGCGATGCTCAAGCGCAACGCCATGACCTTGCAGGACGTCGAGACCTGGGAGCTCAACGAGGCCTTCGCCACCCAGGTGCTCGGCTGCCTCGCGGCGTGGAACGACGAGAAATTCTGCCGCGAAATCCTCGGGCTCGACGGCCCGGCCGGCGAGATCGACCGCGCCAAGCTCAACGTCGACGGCGGCGCGATTAGCCTCGGCCATCCCGTGGGCACCAGCGGCAACCGCATCGTGCTGCATCTGGTCAATGCGATGAAGCGGCTCGGCACCAGGCGCGGCGTCGCCACCGAATGCATCGGTGGCGGGCAGGGCGGCGCGATGTTGATAGAGACGGTGTGATCATGGATTCACGGATCATGGACCTTCTCGCCGATCGCGTGCTCGAACTTGGGCCGAAACCTGCCGCCGACAGCCCCTACAGGAATTTCAAGCTGACGCGCGATGAGGACGGCATTGCCTGGCTGCTGTTCGATCGCGCCGGTGCCAGCGCCAACACGCTGTCAGCCGATCTGCTCGAGGAGCTCGACGCTGTCGTCGCGGCGCTGGAGAACCAGCGGCCGACCGGCCTCGTGGTGCGCTCGGCCAAGCCAAGCGGCTTCATCGCCGGCGCCGACGTCAATGAGTTTCGCGGCGCGAGCGATTCCAGCGCGGTCGAGACCGCGATCGGCCGCGCCCATGCGGTGATCGACCGGCTCGAGGCGTTGCGCGTGCCCTCGGTCGCTGTCATCCACGGCTTCTGCCTCGGCGGCGGCCTCGAGGTCGCGCTGGCCTGCCAGATGCGGATCGCGATCGACGACGCGCGGTTCGGCTTCCCCGAGGTGATGCTCGGCCTGCATCCCGGTCTCGGCGGGACCGTGCGCTTTACCGAGCTGGTCAACCCGATGCAGGCGATGACCTTGATGCTGACCGGCAAGACGATCGACGCGCGCCGCGCCAAGTCGCTTGGCCTGGTCGACGCCGTCACCCAGGAGCGCCATGTCCGCAACGCGGTGAAGGATGCGGTGTTCGGCCGGCTGAAACGCGCCAGGCCGGGCGCGCTCAACTCGATCCTCAATCTTGGTCCGGTCAGGGGCTTCCTCGCCTCGCGGATGCGCAGCGAGGCCGGGAAGGCAGCGCCGCGCAAGCATTACCCGGCGCCTTATGCGCTGATCGATCTGTGGGAGAAGCACGCCGGCAACCGCGCGGCGATGCTGAATGCAGAGAAGGCCTCGTTCGCCAATCTGATGGTGACGCCGACCGCACAGAATTTGATCCGCGTGTTCTTCCTGCGCGAGCAGATGAAGAAGGTCGCCGGCTCCGGCAACAAGGTTGCGCATGTCCATGTCATCGGCGCCGGCGCGATGGGCGGCGATATCGCGGCCTGGTGCGCCAACCAGGACATGCGGGTGACCTTGGCCGACATGAAGGCCGAGCCGATCGCGGGCGCGATGAAGCGGGCTTCGGAGCTGTACGGCAAGATCATGCGCAAGCGGATCGACCAGCGCGACGCGCTCGACCGGCTGATTCCCGACATGGACGGCGAGGGCGTCCGCAATGCCGATCTGATCATCGAGGCGGTGCCGGAAAAGCTCGAGCTGAAGCAGAAGGTCTATGCCTCCCTCGAGCCGAAGTTGAAGCCCGGCGCGATCCTCGCCACCAACACCTCGAGCATCCCGCTGCAGGATCTGCGCACCACGCTGGCACGGCCGGAGCGGCTGCTCGGCCTGCACTTCTTCAACCCTGTGTCGCGGCTGCAACTCGTCGAGGTCGTCAGCCATGACGGCACCGATACCGGCATGCTCAAGGAGGCGCTCGCCTTCGTCGGCGCCATCGACCGCCTGCCGCTGCCGGTGAAGAGCTCGCCGGGCTTCCTCGTCAACCGCGCGCTGACGCCATACATGCTGGAAGCGATGATGATGCTGGACGAGAAGATCGACCAGCGCCTGATCGACGCGGCCGCGGTCGAGTTCGGCATGCCGATGGGGCCGATCGAACTCGCCGACCAGGTCGGCCTCGATATCTGCCTCGATGTCGGCGACATGCTGCGCTCGAAGTTCGGCGATACGCTGCCGCCGACGCCTGCGTGGTTGCGCGAAAAAGTCGCCAGGGGCGAGCTCGGCCGCAAGACCGGCAAGGGCTTCTACACCTGGAAAGACGGCAAGGCGGAGAAGGCGCCGCTGCCCGAGACTGGTCCCCGGGTGAGCGATGAGATGATCGACCGCCTGGTGCTGCCGATCTCGAATGTCTGCGTCGCCGCCTTGCGCGAGGGCATCGTCGACAATCCCGACATGGTCGACGGCGCGATGATCTTCGGCACCGGCTATGCCCCGTTCCGCGGCGGCCCGCTCAACTATGCGCGCAGCCGCGGCGTCGACAATGTGGTGTCGGCGATGCAGGCCTTGATGCGCAAGTTCGGCGGACGATTTGCGCCGGATCCCGGCTGGGAGTCCTTCAAGTGACCGATTCGCAAGTGACCGATTCGCAAGCGACCGCCTCGCAGGTGACCGACACCCATGTTCACGCGCCGCTGAGCAGCGATGCCGAGCCGAAGGGCGATCTCTGCATCCGCACGCTGGCGATGCCGGCCGACACCAATGCCAATGGCGACATCTTCGGCGGCTGGCTGCTCAGCCAGATGGATCTCGGCGGCGGCGTGTTCGCCTCCAAGGTGGCGAAGTCGCGCACAGTGACGGTCGCGATCGACGCGATGAATTTTCGCAAGGCGGTCAATGTCGGCGATCTCGTCTCCGTCCATGCCAATCTCGTGCGCATCGGCCGCACCTCGATCACGGTGCATCTCGAGGCCTGGGTGCTGCGCCGTCGCGAGCAGCAGTCGATCCTCGTGACCGACGGCAACTTCACCTATGTCTCGATCGACGAGCAGGGCCATCCGCAACCGATCCAGCGCGACGGCGCCACGATCGAGACCTGACATTGGTCGCGCCAGTGCCGCTGATTCGGCGCGGGAGCAAACGCGTCGAAACTGAGTCCGGAGCGTGGTTTGATTGCAAAAGCGTCGGATTCCAACGCTTCGCCTCGCAAAATAACTGAGGAACAAACAGCCAGCGATTCCGTTGTCGGGCCGGAGTCAAACCGAGGCTGACAATGTCCGACAGTTACGTGATCGAAGTGAGTTCGCAGACGGCGGGTATCGTGGTGCGCGATACGCGTGGTTATCAGTTCTTTGCTGCATCGCACCTTTTCGACCGCCTTGAAGGCCAGATCTTCCGCAATGCCCGCGAGGCCGAGCGCGCGGCGCGCCGGCTGCTTACCGGTCAATCCATGCAGGTGGCGTCGTAGAACACCTTTGCGCGACAGCGCGTGGCCCGGGCGAAGCGTCCACCTTCGCCCAAGCCTTCCCTGATCCGGCACTGCACGTTGACCTCCGTGCCGAACGGTCGCACCATGGGCGACTCGCCGTTTCAAGGGGGCCGCCGTGGCCGGACTCTCCCATCGCCAGACTGAAATTCTCAACATCGCGCGTGCGTTCGGCCGGGTCATGGTCGAAGACCTCGCCAAGCGATTCGAGGTGTCGGCGCAGACCATCCGCAAGGACCTCAACGATCTCTGCGACCAGCGGTCGCTGACCCGCATCCATGGCGGCGCGATCATCGCCTCGGGCGTCGAGAACCTCGCCTATGAGGCGCGTCGCTTCGTCGCCGCCGAGGAGAAGAAGGCGATCGGCGCTGCCGCGGCGGCACGGATTCCGAACGGCTGCTCGCTGTTCATCAATATCGGCACCACCACGGAAGAGGTCGCGAGCGCGCTGACCTCGCATGAGGATCTGCTCGTCATCACCAACAACCTCAATGTCGCGATGCTGTTGTACCGCCATCCGCGCATCGAGGTGGTGGTGGCCGGCGGCACGGTGCGCCGCGCCGACGGCGCCGTGGTCGGCTCCACCGCGACGCAGCTGATCGGCCAGTTCAAGGTCGACTACGCCATCATCGGCGCATCGGCGATCGACGAGGAGGGCGCGCTGCTCGACTTCGACTATCGCGAGGTGCAGGTCGCGCAGGCGATCATCGCCAATGCGCGCAACGTGATGCTGGTCTCGGACTCGACCAAGCTCCGCCGCAGCGCGCCGGTGCGGATCGCCCATATGAGCCAGATCCAGACCTTCGTCACCGATTCACCGCTCCCCGCGGGCCTCGCCAATATCTGCCATAGCCGCGGCATCGAGGTGGTCGTCGCGATGGACAAGCCGCAAGTCGATCTCGACGACAACGGCGCCGACGCGGCACCCGCGACGCTGCGCAGCGCGCAGGGCGCTTGATCGCTCAAGTTTTAGCGAACCTGTTTCGGATGCCTTTCGGCCGCTGCTGTAGCCTGCCCGAGGTGGAGCGGTTCGTTGGTCAGCACGCAATTCAAGATCGTCACGGCATTGGGCATGGCGGCGATGTTCGGCATCGTCTCGTTTGTCTTTGGCTTTAACGTCGCATCCGTGTGCGCGACGGCGCTGGCCGGCGGTGTTTCTGCGCTTGTGGTCATGCTCGCGTTCGATGGTGAGACCCAGCCGTCATCGAAGAACGTCCGTGCCGACATCTTTCGCTTCGGCAGCGGGAGCCGCCCGGCCTGGCTTTCGGAACTGGAACAGCAGAACGGCCGTGGCAGGAAACTGCTTTACGGACTGTCGCGGATCTTCTTTTCGGGATCGCTGTGTCAGCGCACCGCGAGCGGGGCCTTCCTCGCGCAGTCGGTAATCGGCCTGGTGGCGATCGTCCTGTTCCGGCTTGGCCAGGCGATGGGCTTTGACATGCGGCTGTTCGCAATCCCGTCGCTCGGCAGCCTGTTTGCGGATGGCATCCCGATGTCGGCTGCAGCAATCGCGCGGGTGAGGTTCGAGCACCTCTTCCTGCCGCTGGTCTCGCTCTACGCCGTCACGTTTTCCCTGTTCCTGATCGCATTGCTTGGCGATCTCGCGACCATCCTGCGCGACTGGCGAGAGCAGTGGAAGTATCTCACGATGCCGCTGTTCTGCTTTGCATTCTGGGCACTCCTGGCGCACCGAAAATCATCGGGATATAGCGCCTTGCAAGTCGCGCTCGGCGGCGGACACCTCTGGGCCTATGTCGCGGTCTTCGTGTTCTTTCCGCTTTTCTTTCTCGTGCTGTCGGCGTCGCTGCCAGGCAATCGGGCGATCCGATGAACAGGGATCGCTCGATCGGGCGAATCTATCTCCGCTTCGCGCTCAAATGGTATGCGATCCTTTTCGCCGCATCGTTGGTCCTCTACGTCCTGTTCGCCAGCGGTCATACATACATCGCGTCGACCGGTGTGCTTTTGCTCGCCGTCTACTTTGTGCGCGACAGCCGAGCTTGCGCCAAGCGGGTAGGCGGTGAAGTTCGCCGTACCTACGATCCCGAAAAGGCTCTGTCGGAATTGCGCGTCGGACGACCGCCACAGCGTCCCTGACCGTCCGCCACCGCTTTGCCTGGCGTCACCCCAAGCGTCGCCCGTCCGTCCTCCCCAAAAGCCCTGACCGCGAGCACTTCGCCCAAAGAATCCCCGACGAAAGTTCCCCGTTTTCACTTTGCTTTCGTTTTTGGTTGTGATTTACTCCAATCCGAAAGTAAAACCGTCAAAGCGAAGGCGGTTGCCGGGGGAAGCGTTCTTTGGATCAGATTTACGACCTCGCCATCATTGGAGGCGGCGTTAATGGCTGCGGCATCGCGCGCGATGCAGCGGGCCGGGGTAACTCTGTTTTCCTCTGTGAAATGAACGACTTGGCCAGCGGGACGTCGTCCTGGTCGACCAAGCTCGTGCATGGCGGTCTGCGCTACCTCGAATATTACGAGTTTCGTCTGGTGCGCGAGGCGCTGATCGAGCGCGAAATCCTCTGGCAGATCGCACCCCACATCATTCGGCCGCTGCGTTTCGTTTTGCCGCACCACGCCGGCCTGCGCCCGGCCTGGCTGTTGCGGCTCGGCCTCTTCCTCTACGACCACATCGGCGGCCGGCATTTGCTGCCGGCGACGCGCTCGGTCGATCTGACCCGCGACGTGGTCGGCAAGCCGCTGATCCCGGGCCGCTACACCAAGGGCTTCGAATATTCCGACTGCTTCGTCGACGACGCCAGGCTGGTTGCGTTGACCGCGCGCGATGCCGCCGATCGCGGCGCCGAGATCCGCACCCGCACCCGCGCGGTCGAGATCAGGCAGGTCGACGGCGTCTGGCATGTCACGGTCGAGGACAGTGTCACGGGTGCCCGCGACACGATCCAGTCACGCGTGCTGGTCAATGCCGGCGGTCCCTGGGTCGAACAGGTCCTGGCCTCGGGCGCCGGCGTCAACGCGCGCGCCAAGGTGCGCCTGGTGCAGGGCTCGCACATCGTGGTGCCGAAGCTCTACGACCACGACCGTGCCTACATCTTCCAGAATGCCGACGGCCGCATCATCTTCGTCATTCCCTATCAGGACGACTTCTCGCTGATCGGTACCACCGATCGCGACTATGACGGCGATCCGGCCAAGGTGAAGGCGACGCAGGAGGAGATCGAATATCTCTGCGCCTCCGCCAGCGCCTATCTCGCCAAGCCGGTGAAGCCCGAGGACGTGGTCTGGAATTACTCCGGCGTGCGTCCGCTCTATGACGACGGCGCGAGCGAAGCCAAGGCCGCGACCCGCGACTATGTGTTCGAGCTCGATACGCCCGGCGGTGCGCCGCTACTGTCGATCTATGGCGGCAAGATCACGACCTATCGCCGCCTCTCCGAAGAGGCGCTGGAGCGACTGTCGCCCTATCTCCGCGGCACAAAGGCGCAGGAGGGCTGGACCGGCAAGGCGCCGCTGCCCGGCGGCGACATGGATGTATCCGCGGTCGCGGCGCTGAGCGCCGAATTGATCCGCAACTATCCGTTTCTCGCGCAATCGCACGCCAATCGTCTCGCCCATGCCTATGGCACGCGCGCCAGCAAAGTCTTGGGCAATGCAACATCGACGGCCGATCTCGGCCGCTCCTTCGGCGCCACCTTGACGGAAAGCGAAGTCAGGTACCTGATGGCGAACGAATGGGCTCGGACTGCGGACGATGTCGTCTGGCGACGATCCAAGCTGGGCTTGCGGATGACGGCGGGTGAGATCGCCGCGCTCGACGAGTGGATGCTCGCCAACCGCGTGTCCGGTGAACGTCCCCTCCGCGAAGCGGGAGGACGGGCATGAGCGTCACACTGCAGAATGTCACGCGAACCGTGGATGGCATTCCGACCATCCGCGATGTGTCGCTGACGCTGGAGCGTGGCACGCTCAGCGTGCTGCTCGGGCCCACGCTGTCGGGCAAGACCTCGATCATGCGGCTGCTCGCCGGCCTCGACAAGCCAACCACCGGCCGCGTGCTGGTCGACGGCAAGGACGTCACCGGCGCCGACGTGCGGCAGCGTTCGGTCGCGATGGTCTATCAGCAGTTCATCAACTATCCCTCGCTGACGGTCTACGAGAACATCGCCTCGCCGTTGCGCGTGCAGGGCAAGCCGCGCGCCGAGATCGAGCGGCGGGTGGCGGAAGCGGCCAGCCTGTTGCGGCTCGAGCCGTTCCTGAAGCGCACGCCGCTGCAACTCTCCGGCGGCCAGCAGCAGCGCACCGCGATCGCGCGGGCGCTGGTCAAGGGCGCCGACCTCGTGCTGCTCGACGAGCCGCTCGCCAATCTCGACTACAAGCTGCGCGAGGAGCTGCGCGCCGAGCTGCCGCGCATCTTCGAGGCCTCCGGCGCGATCTTCGTCTATGCCACCACCGAACCGTCGGAAGCGCTGCTGCTCGGCGGCGACACGGTGTGCATGTGGCAGGGCCAGGCGCTGCAAACCGGCGCGACGCCGAAGGTCTACCGTCATCCCGACACGCTGCGCGTTGCCCAGGTGTTTTCCGATCCGCCGCTCAACATCATCGGCATCGAGAAGAAGGGCGCGCAAGTGATCTATGCCGGCGGCGAGCAGGCGCCCGCGGCCGGCCTCTATGCCAATCTGCCAGATGGCCGCTACCGGACCGGCTTCCGCGCGCACCAGCTCGAGGTCGGGAATGTCGCGGCCGGCCGCCACAAATTTTCCGCCGCGGTGACGGTGACCGAAATCACCGGGTCGGAGAGCTTTGTGCACGTCCATGTCCACGGCTCGAATTGGGTCGCGGTGCTGCACGGTGTGCACGAATATGAACCCGGGCAGGTGCTCGACGCCGCGCTCGATCCCGACAACATCTTCGTGTTCGACGCGGCCGACCGTCTCGTCGCGTCGCCCGCGACCGCGTTTTCGGGCGAGGTGCATCGCGCGTCGCGCGAAGCAAACGCATCAAGCGGCAACAGAAAGTGAGGGAGATGCTTCATGGCCCGCATTGACCTCGTCGATCTCGCGCACTCCTACGGCGGCAACGACGCGCCGCAGGAATCCTTTGCGCTGAAGCCGGTCACCATGACCTGGCGGCAGGGCGGCGCCTATGCGCTGCTCGGGCCGTCCGGCTGTGGCAAGACCACGCTGCTCAATTTGATCTCCGGTATCGTGACGCCGTCGCGCGGAAAGATCCTGTTCGACGGCCGTGACATCACGCCGCTGTCGACGCAGAAGCGCAACATCGCGCAGGTGTTCCAGTTCCCGGTGATCTACGACACCATGACGGTCGGCCAGAACCTGGCCTTCCCACTGAAGAATCGCGGCGTCGTGAAGGCCGAGGTCGACGCGCGGGTCAGGCAGATCGCCGATCTGCTCGACCTCACGCCCTATCTCAAACGCAAGGCGACGCGGCTCACCGCCGACGCCAAGCAGAAGATCTCGCTCGGCCGCGGCCTGGTGCGGTCCGACGTCGCGGCCGTCCTGTTCGACGAACCGCTGACGGTGATCGATCCCGAGCTGAAGTGGCAGCTGCGCTCCAAGCTGAAGGCGCTGCATCGCGAGCTCGACCTCACGATGATCTATGTCACCCACGATCAGACCGAGGCGCTGACCTTCGCCGACACCGTCGTCGTGATGCATGACGGCCGCGTGGTGCAGAGCGGCACGCCGGCCGAATTGTTCGACAAGCCGGCGCATACCTTCGTCGGCTATTTCATCGGCTCGCCCGGCATGAACATCGTGCCCGCCGAGGTCAGTGGTCACGAGGCGCGGGTCGACGGCCATGTCATCGGCCTGCATCGAAACTATGGTGTGCTGCCTGCGGGCAAGAAGATCGAGATCGGCGTGCGGCCCGAATTCGTCGATGTCGCGGCGCCGGCGTCAGGGCTGCTGTCGGCCACCATCGAGCGGATCGACGATCTCGGCCGCATCCAGTTCGCCCGCGTGCGGGTCGGCGATACCAAATTCGCCGCCCGCGTGCCGCCGGGCTTCTCGGTCTCCGGCAACACCGCCGGGCTGATCTTCAATCCGGCGCATGTCCACGTCTATGCCGACAGCCATTTGGTGGAAGGGGTCGCCTGATGGACAAGACGATCAACCAAAAAGCCTGGTTCCTGGTGCTGCCAGTGTTCCTGGTGGTCGCGTTCTCGGCGGTGCTGCCGCTGATGACCGTCGTGAACTATTCGATGCAGGACACCTTCGGCAACAACCAGTTCTTCTGGAACGGCGTCGGCTGGTTCAAGGAGCTGCTCGATCCATCGACCGATCTCGGCGGCCGCTTCCTGGCCTCGCTCGGCCGCAACCTGTTCTTCTCTGCCGTGATCCTCGCGATCGAGGTGCCGCTCGGCATCATCGTCGCGCTGTCGATGCCGCGCGAGGGCTGGAGCGTCGCGGCCTGCCTCGTCATCCTTGCCTTGCCGCTGCTGATTCCGTGGAACGTGGTCGGCACCATCTGGCAGATCTTCGGCCGGCCCGATATCGGCCTGCTCGGCTATGTGCTGAACCACCTCGGCCTCAACTACAATTACGTGTCCAATGAGGTCGACGCCTGGGTCACGGTCATCGTGATGGACGTCTGGCACTGGACCAGCCTCGTCGCGCTGCTCTGCTATGCCGGGCTGAAGTCGATCCCCGACGCCTATTACCAGGCGGCGCAGATCGACGGCGCCTCGCGCTGGGCGGTGTTCAAGGCGATCCAGCTGCCGAAGATGAACCGCGTGCTGCTGATCGCGGTGCTGCTGCGCTTCATGGACAGTTTCATGATCTACACCGAGCCGTTCGTGGTCACCGGTGGCGGCCCCGGCAATTCGACGACCTTCGTCTCGATCGAGCTCGTCAAGATCGCGCTCGGCCAATTCGACCTCGGCAAGGCCGCGGCGCTGTCGCTGGTCTACAATTTGATCATCCTGATCGTGTGCTGGGTGTTCTACACCGTGATGGTCAATGCCGGCTCCGAGCGTCCGGCCAAGGAAGGAGCGGCGTGATGCATTCGATCCCCGGCCGCCGCCTGATCATGGCGCTGTTTTTGATCTTCCTGCTGTTGCCGATCTACTGGCTCGTCAACATGAGCTTCAAGACCAACGCCGAGATCGTCTCGACGATGACGCTGTGGCCGCACACGCCGACGCTGCAGCACTACAAGCGCATCTTCACCGACGAGAGCTGGTATTCGGGCTACATCAATTCGCTCGAATACGTCGTGCTCAACACCATCATCTCGATCGCGGTGGCGTTGCCGGCGGCCTATGCGTTCTCGCGCTACCGCTTCCTCGGCGACAAGCACCTGTTCTTCTGGCTGCTGTCGAACCGCATGGCGCCGGCGGCGGTCTACGCGCTGCCGTTCTTCAACCTCTATTCGGCGATCGGCCTGTTCGATACGCCGTGGGCGGTCGCGCTCGCGCACTGCATCTTCAACGTGCCGCTGGCGGTGTGGATCCTCGAAGGCTTCGTCTCCGGCGTGCCGCGCGAGATCGACGAGACCGCCTTCCTCGACGGCTATTCGTTCCCGCGCTTCTTCATCAAGATCCTGGTGCCGCTGATCGCGAGCGGCATCGGCGTCGCCGCCTTCTTCTGCTTCATGTTCTCCTGGGTCGAGCTGCTGCTGGCGCGGACGCTGACCTCGGTGCAGGCCAAGCCGATCGCGGCGATCATGACGCGCACGGTCTCGGCGGCCGGCATGGACTGGGGGCTGCTCGCCGCCGCCGGCGTGCTCACCATCATTCCGGGCGCGCTGGTGATCTGGTTCGTCCGCAACTACATCGCGCGCGGCTTCGCGCTCGGCCGGGTCTAGGAGGCGATCATGGAATCCATCGCATGGATGGCCTGGACGCTGCCGACCGCGATCTTCTTCGCGCTGCTGGCCTCGACGCTCGGCGTGATGACCTGGCTCGCGGCGGTTTATCCCGAGGCCGAGCGGGTCGGCGTGCTGCGCATCCCGACCACGCGCGGCGATCGTTTGTTTATTTCGCTGGTGCTGGCGGCGGTGATCCACCTGGTGTGGATCGGCCTCGTCGGCACCGATCCGATCCTCACCCTGCCGATCGGCGAGGGCGTGGAAATTTCGAGCCTGTGGCTCGCAACGCTGATTTCGCTTCTTTCAGCCGTGGCGATCTTTCGCACCGTCTGACGAAAGCGAAGAAGAGCAGATCCGGGGTCAACCCGGGCCTGGGGTTTTGTTTGTCGCTGCAACCGGAGGAATCATAATGCGACATTTGAGAACGACAAAGGATAGTCTTTTGACTATGACCAGCGCCGCCGCGCTGATCGCGGCCTCGCTCGCGGTCGCCACGCCGGCCCGCGCCGCCGACGATGCCGTGATCCAGAAGTGGATCGCGGAATTCCAGCCCTCGACGCTGTCGAAGGAAGACCAGAAGAAGGAGCTCGAGTGGTTCGCCAAGGCCGCCGAACCCTTCAAGGGCATGGAGATCAACGTCGTCTCGGAAACGATCACGACGCACGAATATGAATCGCAGACGCTGGCCAAGGCGTTCTCCGAACTGACCGGCATCAAGCTCAAGCACGACATCATCCAGGAAGGTGACGTCGTCGAGAAGCTGCAGACCCAGATGCAGTCGGGCAAGAACGTCTATGACGGCTGGATCAACGACTCCGACCTGATCGGCACCCACTTCCGTTACGGTCAGACCATCATCCTGTCGGACTACATGAAGGGTGAGGGCAAGGAGGTCACCGACCCGATGCTCGACGTCGACGACTTCATCGGCAAGTCGTTCACCACGGCGCCGGACGGCAAGCTCTACCAGCTGCCCGACCAGCAGTTCGCGAACCTCTATTGGTTCCGCTACGACTGGTTCACCAACCCCGAGTACAAGGCCAAGTTCAAGGCCAAGTATGGCTACGAGCTCGGCGTGCCCGTGAACTGGTCGGCCTATGAAGACATCGCCGAGTTCTTCACCAACGACATCAAGGAGATCAACGGCGTCAAGGTCTACGGCCATATGGACTATGGCAAGAAGGATCCCTCGCTCGGCTGGCGGTTCACCGACGCGTGGCTGTCGATGGCCGGCAACGGCGACAAGGGTATCCCGAACGGCCTGCCGGTCGACGAGTGGGGCATCCGCATGGAAGGCTGCCGCCCGGTCGGCTCCTCGGTCGAGCGTGGTGGCGACACCAACGGCCCGGCCGCGGTCTACTCGATCACCAAATATCTCGACTGGCTGAAGAAGTATGCCCCGCCGCAGGCCCAGGGCATGACCTTCTCGGAAGCAGGTCCTGTGCCGGCGCAGGGCAACATCGCCCAGCAGATGTTCTGGTACACCGCCTTCACCGCCGACATGGTGAAGCCGGGCATCGCCGTGATGAACGCGGACGGTACGCCGAAGTGGCGTATGGCTCCGTCGCCGCACGGCGCTTACTGGAAGGAAGGCATGAAGCTCGGTTATCAGGACGCCGGCTCCGTGACGCTGTTGAAGTCGACCCCGCCGGATCGCCGCAAGGCTGCCTGGCTCTATCTGCAGTTCATCATCTCGAAGTCGGTGTCGCTGAAGAAGAGCCATGTCGGTCTCACCTTCATCCGTGAGTCCGATATCTGGGACAAGTCGTTCACCGAGCGTGCGCCGAAGCTCGGCGGCCTGATCGAGTTCTACCGCTCGCCCGCGCGTGTGCAGTGGACCCCGACCGGCAACAACGTGCCCGACTATCCGAAGCTCGCGCAGCTGTGGTGGCAGAACATCGGCGATGCGTCGTCCGGTACCAAGACGCCGCAGCAGGCGATGGACGCGCTGGCCGCGGCCCAGGATTCGGTGATGGAGCGACTTGACAAGTCCGGTGTGCAGGGCGCCTGCGGACCGAAGCTGAACAAGAAGGAATCCGCCGAGTTCTGGTACAAGAAGGCCGAGAAGGACGGCACCATCGCTCCGCAGCGCAAGCTCGCGAACGAGAAGCCGAAGGGCGAGACGATCGACTACGACACGCTGATCAAGTCGTGGCCGGCCAACCCGCCGAAGCGCGCCGAAGCGAAGTAAGGCGTACCAGCCCACGCCATCCGAAGACGACGAAAGGCCGGGAGCGATCCCGGCCTTTTGGTTTTCTCCGCTGTCATCGCCCGGCTTGACCGGGCGATCCAGTACGCCGCGGCGTCGCGATCAATCGCTGGCGTCTCTGGAATACTGGATGCCCCGCCTTCGCGGGGCATGACAGTCTTTGGTCCACCTTACTCCGCCGCCTCGGTCGCCTTCAGTGTCGGATAGTCGGTGTAGCCCTTGGCGCCGCCGCCGTAGAAGGTCGCCTTGTCCCACTCGTTGAGCGGCGAGCCGGCCTTGAGCCGCTCGACCAGATCGGGGTTGGAGATGAACGGCTTGCCGAACGCGATCAGGTCGGCCGCGCCGGCCTCCAGCACTTTCTCCGCCAGCGCGAAATCGTAGCCGTTGTTGGCGACATAGGCCTGCTTGAAGCGCTTGCGCAGCGAGGCGTAGTCGAACGGCGCGATATCGCGCGGGCCGCCGGTCGCGCCCTCGACGACGTGGAGATAGGTCAGCTTCAGCGCACTGAGCTGGTCGACGATGTAGTCGAACAGCGCTTGCGGATTGGAGTCGGTGATGTCGTTGGCCGGCGTCACCGGCGAGATCCGGATGCCGGTGCGATCCGCGCCGGCCTCGATGGCGACCGCCTTGGACACGTCCAGCATCAGCTTGGCGCGGTTCTCGATTCCGCCGCCATAAGCGTCGGTGCGCTTGTTGGTGCCGTCGCGGGCGAACTGGTCGAGCAGATAGCCGTTGGCGCCGTGGATCTCGACGCCGTCGAAGCCGGCCGCCAGCGCATTCGCCGTGCCGCGCTTGAAGTCCTCGATGATCCCCGGAATTTCCGACAGCTCGAGCGCGCGCGGCTCGGAGACATCGGCAAACGTGCCGTTTACGAAGGTCTTGGTTTTGGCCTTGATGGCGCTCGGCGCCACCGGTGCGCCGCCGTTCGGCTGCAGTGCGACATGCGAGATGCGGCCGACATGCCAGAGCTGGATGAAGATGCGGCCGCCGCGCGCATGCACGCGATCGGTGACCTTGCGCCAGCCCTCGACCTGCTCCTTGGAATAGATGCCGGGCGTGTCCTGATAGCCCTGGCCCTGCTGCGAGACCTGGCTCGCCTCGGTGATCAGAAGGCCGGCGGAGGCGCGCTGGCCGTAATAGTCCACCGCGAGCGGGCTCGGCACCATGCCGGGCGGCACCGCGCGGTTGCGCGTCAGTGGCGCCATCACCAGGCGGTTCGGCAGCGTCAGCGGGCCGAGCTTGTAGGGCTCGAGAAGTTTGGTCGATTGGCTCATGTAAATGTTCCAGAGGATGACTGATAAAGGAGAATTGTGCATTGCCGCGACGAGCGCAATGCCCGAGGCATTCGCGCTCCGCAGGCTAGCTGCGCACAATTCCGCCCATGTGGCCGGCATCGAGGAACAGGGTGTGCGCGTTCACGTAGGAGGATTCATTCGAAATCAGGAACAGCGCAGTATAGGCGACCTCCCAACCGGTGCCCTGGCGGCCGAAAGGCACTGTCACGGCGCGGTCCGATCGCCTGCGGCTGGCGTCGCGGCCCATCGGCGTGTCCACGAAGCCGGGCGCGATCACATTGCAGCGAATTCCCTTGTCCTCGCCGGCCCGCGCGATCGCCCGCCCCAGCGCGATCTGCGCCGCCTTGGAGGATTCATAGGCCGGGTTGCGGCCGCCGGCGCGCTGGCTCGCCATCGACGAGATCAGGATGATCGCGCCGCCCGGCGCCATCACCTCCAGCGCCTTCTGCGCGAACAGCATGTGGCTGCGCACATTGACGGCGTAGTCGCGGTCCCAGGCTTCTGCCGTCATCTTGGGCAGCGACAGGCCGGAGGAAATTCCGACGTTGAGCGCCAGCCCGTCGAGCCCGCCGAGCCTTTGCGCGCAGCGTTCGACCGCGGGCGCGATCGCCGCGACGTCGGAGACATCGACCACATCGGTGAAGGCCTTGCCGCCTTCGCCTGTGATCTGCGCGACGGTGTCGTCGGCCGCGTCCTTGTTGACGTCGAGGCAGGCGACCGCAGCGCCCTCGCGCGCGAACAGCACGCTCATGGCGCGGCCGTTGCCGATCGGCGGCGCTTCATCCACCGTCGTGCGCTGTCCCGCGCCGACCACGATGATGCGCCGCCCGGCGAGGCGGCCGTGGTTCTTCGCCAGTCCCAGCGCTTCGGCATGCAGCGAGGCGGACGGATCGATGGCTTTCGGTGCGTGGGTTGTGGTCGACATGGCGTGCTCCCTGACGTCTTGTTGTTGTCAGGGAGCAGTAGCACGGCTGAGCATGTGAGGCGACGCGTCGCGCCGAAGCCTTCACGGAAGCGAGAAAATCCCGCCGCGGGGAATATCGATCACCCCGACCCTTGCAAGTCCTCATCCTGAGGAGCCGCGAAGCGGCGTCTCGAAGGATGCGGCCCGAGTGGGGCCTCGTGGTTCGAGACGCGCGAAGACGCGCGCCTCACCATGAGGGACGAAGCGCTTCAGCTCACGCCGAGGAAATCGCGCTTGCCGATCTCGACGCCGTTGTGGCGCAGGATGTCGTGCGCGGTCACGGCGTGGAAGTAGAAGTTCGGGAACGAGAACGCGCTGAGGAATTGCTGGCCCTTCAGGGTCATCGTGCGATCGGGGCCGATCGGGAAGGTGACGTCCCGGGCGTCGGCGCCGTCGAACTGCGCCGGCTTGAACGACCTCACATAGTCGATGGTCTTGGCGAGCCGCTGCTTCAGTTCACTGATGCTCTTCTCGGTGTCGGGCGTCGACGGCACCTCGCTATGAGTCAGCCGCGCGCAGCCCCGTGCGGCGTGGTCGCAGACCAGCTGCACCTGCTTGGTCAGCGGCAGCATGTCGGGATAGAGCCGCGATCCCAGCAGCACCTCGGGCGCGATCTTCTTGGCCTCGCAATGTGCCTCGGCCTTGGTCAGCTCGCCGGTGAGGCTGTTGAGGATCTGCAGGTAGGCGGGGACGACGGCGTCATGAAAGGACATGTGATGCTCCCTGTTCTGATGAAATCCGGATGTTACCGAACGGCGATGCTGCAAGTGGGGCGGCAAGGGGAAGAATACAACTGCGGGGAGCTGTAACACTTGGTCAAATATTTCGCGCAGCACATGTCTTGGACTCGTCATCCTGAGGCGCGAGCGCAGCGAGCCTCGAAGGATGAATCGGCCCGGTTGGTGGCCGTCGACCCTTCGAGGCTCGCTATGCTCGCGCCTCAGGGTGACGGATCGTACGAGGTCGCATAGCCCGGACGGAGCGCAGCGCAATCCGGGGAGGCGCATCGGGGCTTGTCCCGGATTTCGCTGCGCTGCATCCGGGCTACGGAAAATGGGCGTTTGCTCTACCGCATCCCCGGTGCCGCGGCGTCGGCGGCCGGCTGGGTGCGGGGCCCGCCGCGCATCCGCGCCAGGAGCTCGGCGGTCGGCCAGGAATCCGCCGGCAGGCCGTATTTCATCTGCATCGCCTTCACCGCGCTGCGGCTTGCCTGTCCGAGCACGCCATCGATCTTGCCGACGTCGTAGCCGGCGCGCGCCAGCAATCCCTGCAGCTCCTTGATCTCATTGAACGGTAGTTGCGCGACCGGTGCGTGCGGCCGCTGCATCGGCGGCGCGCCCGCGATGCGGCCGGCGAGATAGCCGGCGGTGGTGGAATAGATCAGCGAGTTGTTCCACTCGGTGTAGGCGGCGAAGTTCGCATAGGCGAGGAACGCCGGACCCATCCGGCCCATCGGCAGCAGCAGCGAGGCCGGCATCTCGTCATTCGGCAATGGCTTGCCGTCGGTCAAGCTGACGCCAAGCGACGCCCATTTCGAGCGCGGCAGCTTGATGGTGAGATCGGCCTGGTCCCACGGGAAGTTTGCCGCCTGCGGCACGCGCACCTCCTGCAGCCACGGCTCGCCGCGCCGCCACTTCAATCCGGTGGCGATGTAGTTCGCGGTCGAGCCGATCACGTCGGGGCCGCTTTGCAGGAGATTGCGATGGCCGTCGCCGTCATAGTCGACCGCGTAGTTGAAATAGTGCGTCGGCAAGAATTGCGTCTGGCCGAGCTCACCGGCCCACGAGCCGATCATCTCGTCGGGTGTCAGGTCGCCGCGCTCGATGATCTTCAGCGCGGCGATGGTCTCGCCCTGGAACATTTCGGAGCGGCGGCAATCATAGGCCAGCGACACCAGCGATTTCAGCGTCGGCAAATTGCCCATCTGGACGCCGAAATCGCTCTCCAGTCCCCAGAACGCGGCGATCACCGCCGGCGGCACGCCATACTCCTTCTCGGCGCGCGCGAACGCGGCGGCATAGGTCCGGATGTATTGCTGGCCCTGCTGCATGCGATAGTTCGCGGCCATGCGGCCGGCGAACTGGGTGAAGATCTGCCCGAACACGCGCTGGCCGCGGTCGCGGTTGACGATGCCCTGGTCGTAGATCAGGTACGGCGCGGCCTCCGCGATCGTGTGCTGCGAGACGCCGGCGGCGACCGCCTTCTGCTTCAGCTCGGCGAGAAAGCGATCGAAGTTTTGCCCGTTGTGGCAGGACGCAGCCCGCGGCGAGGCGACGGCGGCAGGGCGCGGCCTGACTGGCGCGGGATTCAAGGGGCTGGGCAGCGGCTGCTGCGCCGAGGCGAGGGTAGAGAGCGCCAGCGCCCCCGCGATCGCTGCGATCATGATCGGGGCGCGGAGGGGAGAGGCTGGCATCGATGTCACCGGCTGGAAAAAAGGGAAATTGAAGCCCAATCTGCATACACCAGGGCGACACCGGGCAACAACGGGGGTGCCGCTCTTAGACCAATTGGGCTGAGGTAGGTTCAGCCGCCGCCGCTATGATCGGCCGGTGATTCGCGGGCAGGGGTGTCGGCGGATCGATTACGCCCGGAGGGACCCATGTGGAGTTTTCTCGAGCGTCTCTTGGATTCGTCGACGTTTTCGCCGCACGGCATCTGCCTGTTGTGGGAACCGGAGCTGATCTGGCTCCACGTGATTTCAGACGCGATCATTGCCGCTTCGTATTTCTCGATCCCGTTTGCGCTGGCGATCCTCGTCTCCAAGCGGCGCGATTTCCAGTTCGGCTGGATGGCCTGGCCGTTCGCCGCGTTCATCCTCGCGTGCGGCCTCACCCATGTGTTCTCGATCTACACGCTGTGGGTGCCGATCTACGGTCTCGAGGGCCTGCTCAAGGCGCTCACCGCTGTCGCATCGATCTTCACCGCCGTGCTGCTCTGGCCGCTGATCCCGCGGATCCTCGCGATCCCGACCGAAGCGCAGCTGCGCGAGGCCCATGTCGCGCTCGCCGAGGAGGGGCGGCAGCGCCAGCGCTCGGAATTCCTGCTCGAGCGTTTCCGCGAGGCCGAGGCCAATGAGAGCAAGATCCGCCAGGCGCAGAAGATGGAAGCGGTCGGCCAGCTCACCGGCGGCATCGCGCACGACTTCAACAACATCCTCACCGTCATCACCGGCACGATCGACATCCTGGCCGAGGCTGTCACCCACAACCGCCAGCTCACCGAGATCACCTCGCTGATCCGCGACGCCGCCGAGCGCGGCGCATCGCTGACGCGGCATCTGCTCGCCTTCGCGCGCAAGCAGCCGTTGCAGCCGAGCGACGTCGACGTCAACGCGTTGATGGTTGACACCATCGAGCTGCTGCGGTCGACTATCGGCGACCATGTCGACATCGATTTTCGCTCTGCACCTGATCTGCCGCGCGCACTGGTCGATGGCAACCAGCTCGTCACCGCGATCATCAACCTTGCGCTCAACGCGCGCGACGCGATGCCGAAGGGCGGCCGGCTGACGATCGAGACCCGCACCGCCGAGCTCAAGCCATCGGACGTGAATGGCCATGACGGGCTTGCCGCCGGCGATTATGTCGCGATCGCGCTGACCGACAACGGCCGGGGCATTGCGGAAGTCGATCTGGCCAAGGTGTTCGAGCCGTTCTTCACCACCAAGGACGTCGGCAAGGGCACCGGGCTCGGGCTGAGCATGGTCTACGGCTTCGTCAGGCAATCCAACGGCCACGTCGTGCTCGACAGCGAGGTCGGCCGCGGCACCAGGGTGATGCTCTATCTGCCGCGCGCGGCGGCGGTCTCACCGGCAGCAGTGCCCGAGCAGAGGCAGCCGGACGCGCGCGGCGCGCGGGAAATCGTGCTCGTCGTCGAGGACGACAAGCTGGTGCGCTCCTATGTGCTGACCCAGATCGAGAGCCTGGGCTACACCACGCTGTCGGCCAATAATGGCCGCGAAGCCCTTGCCGTGCTCGACAGCGGCGCGCCGATCGATCTCTTGTTCACCGATGTCATCATGCCGGGCGCGATGAACGGGCGCGACCTTGCCACCGAGGCGCGGAAGCGCCGCCCGGGTCTCCGCGTACTCTTCACGTCGGGCTATACCGATGACGCCATCGACCAGGACGGCAAGCTCGAGCAGGGCATCCTGTTCCTGGCAAAACCCTACAGCCGCGCCGAGCTCGCACGCATGTTGCGCGTCGCGCTGCGCGAGGAGGAGACGGTGATCGCTCAGGAGCCGGCGGCGTAGCGAAGGATCGTAGCCCGCATATGACCAATCGTTAACCCGTGCCGCGTCGCTGCGACGCACTGGCTCCCTTGCGGCTTCAGCGTCAAAATCCCTACCTCTGCGGCGTCAGTTGTGGCAGCATTCCGCTCGCCGTGAGGGAACCACGATGAACTATTTCCGCACCGCGCTCCTGCTTGCCGGCCTCACCGCCCTGTTCATGGGGGTCGGCTATCTGATCGGCGGCGGCACCGGCGCCGTGATCGCGCTGATCGTCGCGGCTGCGACAAATCTGTTCACCTACTGGAATTCCGATCGCATGGTGCTGTCGATGTACGGCGCCCATCAGGTCGATGCGGGCTCGGCGCCCGAACTCTACAATCTCGTCGCCGAGCTGGCGCAGCGCGCCGCTCTCCCGATGCCGCGCGTGTTCCTGATGGACGAGGCGCAGCCGAATGCATTCGCGACCGGCCGCAATCCGGAGAACGCGGCGGTCGCCGTCACCACGGGCTTGATGCAGCAGCTCAGCCGCGAGGAGCTTGCCGGCGTGATCGCGCATGAGCTTGCGCATATCAAGCATCACGACACGCTGACCATGACGATCACGGCGACGATCGCCGGTGCGATCTCGATGCTGGCGCAGTTCGGTATGTTCTTCGGCGGCAACCGCAACAACAACGGCCCCGGCATCGTCGGCTCGATCGCGATGATGATCCTGGCGCCGCTCGGCGCCATGCTGGTGCAGATGGCGATCAGCCGCACCCGCGAATACGCCGCCGACAATTATGGCGCGCGCATCGTCGGCCAGCCGATGTGGCTTGCCTCGGCGCTCGCGAAAATCGAGAACGCCGCGCATCAGGTGCCGAACATGGAGGCCGAGCGCAATCCGGCCACCGCGCACATGTTCATCATCAACCCGCTGTCGGGCCACGGCGTCGACAACCTGTTCGCGACCCACCCCTCGACCGCGAACCGCATCGCCGCGCTGCAGCAGCTGGCCGCGGAGCTCGGCACCCAGACTGCGCCGCGCCCGGCCGGCGGAAGCTATCCGCCGCGCAGCCCGTGGGGTGGATCCGGCCAGCGCGGGCCGTGGGGATAGGCGAGGTGAGGCGGGATTGAACGGCAGCCGCGAAGGCGGTGTGCTCCCTCGCCCCGTTCTTACGGGGAGAGGGTTGGGGTGAGGGGCTGTCTCCGCAGATGCGGCGATAGCTGCATTCGCGGAAACTCCCCCTCACCCGGAACGCATCTAGCGATGCGTCATAGCCGAAGCTCGGCTTCGGCGTTTCTTGAGAACGGCCGCCGAAGGCGGCCTATGCCTCTCCCCGCACGCGGGCGAGGTGAAGTGGAGCCGCTGCTACGCGCTCGCCGCGTCCAGCCGTTCGACCTGGTCCTTGCTCAGCTCAAGTTTGGTCGCCGCGACCAGCGTTGCGACCTGCTCGGGCCTGGTGGCGCTGGCAATCGGCGCGGTGACGGAGGGTTTTGCCATCAGCCAGGCGAGCGCGACCGCGGCCGGCTCCGCGCGGGTTTCCGCGGCGACCTCGTCGAGACCGGCCAGGATGCGCATGCCGCGCGGGTTCATGTATTTTGGAATGCTGCGTGCACCGCGCGGGCTCTTGGCGAAGTCGCTCTCCGAGCGATATTTGCCGGTCAAAAATCCTGCGGCGAGCGAGAAGAACGTGATCACGCCGACGTCGTTCGCCTCGCAGACGCGTTGCAGCGCGCCTTCGTAGCTCGATCGCTCGGCGAGGCTGTATTCGGGCTGCATGCTCTCGTAGCGCGGCAGGCCGTTCGCCTTGGCAATGTCGAGCGCGCTCTGGAGTCGCTCCGCCGAGAAGTTCGAGGCGCCGATCGCCCTGACCTTGCCGGCCTTGATCAGTTTGTCATAGGCCGCGAGCGTCTCTTCCTGCGGTGTCGTCTCATCGTCCTTGTGGGACTGGTAGAGGTCGATGAAATCGGTCTGCAGCCGCCGCAGCGAGTCCTCGACGGCGCGCGCGATGTAGTCCGGCTTCAGCCCGACATTGCCGCCTCCCATGTCCATGCCGACCTTGGTGGCGAGGATGACGCGGTTGCGGTTGCCGCGCGCCTTCATCCATTTGCCGATGATGGTCTCGGATTCGCCGCCGCTGTGGCCCGGCACCCATCGTGAATAGACATCCGCCGTATCCAGGAAGGTCAGCCCCTGATCGAGCACGGTGTCGAGCAGGCGAAACGACGACGTCTCGTCCACGGTCCAGCCGAATACATTGCAGCCGAAGCACAGGGGAGGAACAGTGAGGCCGGAGCGGCCGAGCGCGCGATGCTTCATGAGTTTTCTTTCGCTTGTTCTTGGTGGCGGGCGCCGGACACTGAGGCAGATCGCCCTTGTTTGCAAGGCGTTGTGCCTGTCGCATGATGTGAAGCAAAGGGTGCGGGTGAGGTCGGGGTCGGTCGTGGACTCACCATGCTCGCTCGTGTGTCAGGCAGGCTGCCCTACAGTGCGGTCTCGATAGAGCGCGATTTCATTTGCAGGGTATTTGATGTAGATTGCGCGACGAGCTGCCACCGGTTGCGCCGAAATCCGGAGAATGAGCGGCAGCGCGACTGGCCATCGGCAGGCCATTTCTTCCCATTTTTCAGTACGAAATGCTCTGCCCGGGCCGCGTGCCTGGGTGAATGTTTTTTTCATTCCAACCAAACGGAGCGATTGCCATGCATTTCTGCTTCTCTGGTGAATACACCCCGCGTTCCCTGAACAACATCATGGAAAACCCGACGACCAATCGATACGAGGCCGCGAAGAAGTTGATTGAGGCCGCCGGCGGAAAGCTGATTTCGATGTACAGCACGGCGACCGATGGTCCCGGCGTGATGGTGATCTTCGACGTGCCGGATCCGAGCTTCGCGCCTGCGGTCAGCGGCGTGGTCGTCGCGGCCGGCGCCATGCAGAATGTGAGGCTGATCCGGCTCTTTACCCAGGACGAGATCAAGGTGGTGCGTCAGCACGCGACCAAGCTCAAGGCCGCCTACACGCCGCCCGGCGGTTAGCAGGCCGAGCGATCCAAAACGGCGCAGATTGATCTGATGGCCGGTGTCACTCTCGCGCGGCGGCGCTTGCTGGCGTCCCGCGCGGAGGCGAGGGCCGTTGCGCGCCGCTGATCCGGGGCGTCAACGGATGGGCACTAGCTCAGGCGGATGTCCTGGCTACATGCATGCCGGCCGCAGCCCCGGCCGGTTGTGCCGTCGCATGACGTCCGCCGCCTCGCTCGGCCTCCGCTTCAGCAAGACGAGCGCAGTACGCGCTAAGGCGCGATGAGATCAGGGCGTGTACTCATGAATTCTTCGCGTCCGCTTTGATCTCGGAAGCTGACGTTGAGGCCGACATCGCCGTATGTCGGCCTTGGGCCAATAAGCAACATCCAAAGAAGTTCAGTTGACTACGTGCGGGCCTCAAAGTTCATGTTGAACGGCGTCTCGGTCGCGCGACCGAACTACTTAGAGCCCGCCCCTATAACGCATGCTCGCATGTCCAGCCCTTCTTAGCGGACGACTAGCAAATGCGACAGGGGATGCGAAGTATCGCCTTGGGCGACCAGCGCCGCTTGGGGATGGAAAAATCACACCCCCCGCTTCTTCAGACCGAGCCCCTCGAACTGCGTCTTCTGCTCGTCACTCAGGTTCCAACGGAAATCGTCGACCGCGTCGTTCACGCTGATGATCGCCTCTCTCATCGCTTCCAACCGCGCCTTTGCGGCCTTAAGGCGGGCCGGCGGGGTGAGCGCGTCCTTTGGCGGGCATGGGTTTAAGGCTTCCATGGTGCCCATCGTGGTATCCTGCACCACTTCGAGCGCGGCGCGTTGCGTATCGTTCAGTTTCAGGCTGGCGACGATGTCGTCGAGGGGCCATTGCTGGGCGACGAGCTGGCGGTATTGCTTTTCGGCCTGTTGCTCGTCTTGCGGTTCACGGCTCGCCTGGCAGGCGGCGTCCTGCATCTCCTTCAGCTTCGTGGCCGCAGCGTTAGCGCGGCGGTCGCGTTCGGGCGTGTTGAGCTGGGCCTTCTGTTCATCGCTTAGGAGATCGTAGAATTTTTGAAATGGCGGCATAACGGTCGCAACTGCGCTCAGCATCGCGTTGACGCGGCTCTGCATGGCCGCGAATCGCTCCAGCGCGGTGGTTGCGGTCTGTGCTGGACAGGAAGCGCGGATGGTGTTGCCGGCGGAAATCCAGGCGCTCGCGAGCTCGTCGAAGGCTGCGCGCTGCGCCTCGTTCGCCGCGACCGCCAGGCCGATCCGCTCGAGGGGAAGGCCGGTCGTCTCGGCGGTGTCGCCGCTACAGAATTCCTGCGCCGAGGGCGCTTTGCGATGCCGCCTCCCGGCGGGGCGCTCGGCCGCAAACGCTGAGAGATCGCTCGCAGCGTAAGGCGAGAAGATCGCGGCGTAGAGATCGCCGTAGCCATAGGCCCAGAAGCCGCTGCCGTCATTGAGAAGCGCGTAGTCATAGAGATCGCTATAGGCAAACGGCCAGAAGAGCGGACCGACCCAGCCGTATGAACCGTCGGAGTGCTGCCACCAGCCTTGCGCAGCTCGGCCGCCCTGCCAGCCGGCCAGCGCGGCGACGGCAGTGAGCTGCGCGCGCTCACTCGGGCCGATCGACTCGGCGGCGGGGCGAAGATCTTGCGGTCTTAGAGCAGCCATGCGGACGCGGCTGTGGCGCGCCGCCATGCGTGCGTGGCGGAGACCTGCGACCGACAGCACGCCGGCCATCGCGAAGCGCGCGACACTCACGGGGCCGCCAACGCGCAGGCGGAAACCCGCCTCGGCCGCGCTTGGCAGCGCTCCCAGAACGCCAATTGCAACGCCGGCCGCAGCCATTCCAAGGCGGGACTTTGACATGATCTCTCCCTCGGTCTCTCCCTTGGCGGTCCAGGCCACATCGCGTCACAAATATGACTCGCAGCGGAACCGAAAGTTCCTCCCGCCGTTTTCATTGGGTGAACCTGCGGTCAGGTCACGACGTCAACGGATTAGTCGCGTCGAGTACACGCGCTGGGTCGAATCGTCATCGCGCTTTAGTTTGGTGTGTGATTCGCGCAAACGCGTTGTCGCGAGGGAAAGCCGCTTCGCACTTTTCCGGATCATGCTTTAGCGCACGTCGTCCTCGGTCGAATCCTCCTCCGTTTTCGGCGGCCAGGCGCCGCGCCGGACCAGCGCCTCGTGCAGGAGATGTGCACGCTGTTCGTCGCGCCCGACGGCTGCAAGGTGGTCGAGGGTGCGATCAGCAAGGATGGCTGGTGCAAGGCCTTTGCTGCGGTGGATTGATCGGTCGATTGATCCTTGGCTCACAACTCCCGCGCATTCGAGAACGCAAACGAGGACACCCGCCGCGTGGTCTCGTCCAGGATCAGGGTGCGTGTGATCGGCGGCTCGGCGCGCTGGCTGCAATTCTCGCGCTCGCAAAGCCGGCAGTTGACGCCGATCGGGGTGCCCTCGACCTTTTCCAGATCCATGCCGGTGGCATAGACGAGCTTGGCCGCGTGGCGGATCTCGCAGCCGAGCCCGATCGCAAAGCGCGGCTGCGGCTGCGGGTAGGGCGCCACCGGCCGGCGCACCATCTGCGCGATCGAGAAGTAGCGCGTGCCGTCCGGCAATTCGATCACCTGGCTAAGCAGGCGATCCGGCATGTCGAAGGTCGAGTGCACGTTCCAGAGCGGGCAGGTGCCGCCGAACTTGGAGAACGGGAAGGTGCCCGAGGAAAACCGCTTCGACACGTTGCCGGCATTGTCGACGCGGAGCAGGAAGAACGGCACGCCGCGCGCGTTCGGCCGTTGCAGCGTAGTGAGGCGGTGGCAGACCTGCTCGAATCCGGCGTTGAAGCGCTGCGCCAGCACATGGACGTCGTAGCTCAAGGCTTCGGCTGCGGAATGAAACGACTGATAGGGCATCATCGCAGCGGCTGCGAAGTAATTGGCGAGCGTGATGCGGTAGAGCCGGCGCGCGGTGTCGTCGAGCGGACCGGCACGGCTGACGATGGCGTCGATCGCGGCGCCGCACTCGACAAAGCCGATCTGCAGCGCAAGCTGGAAGCTGCGGCCGGAGCTGTCGACGAGTTCGGAGATCAAGAGCTGCCGGCGGTGCCGATCGAAACGGCGCAGCGTCTCGCGCATCACGTCGACCGGCATCACGCGGGTCAGAATCGAATGTTTTTCGCGCAAGCGCGTGGTGAGCGCCGTGAACAGGCCTTCGGTCGGCACGTTGAGCTCGTCGCGCAAATTCTCCGCGGCGGTCTCGAGCTCCGGAAAATAGTTGCGGTTGGCCTCGATCAGGTCGCGCACCCGCTCGATCGGATTGGCGTCGAATTGCGAGCCTTCGCGGTCGGCCATCTGCGCCGCCACCAGCGTCTCGCCGCGGCGGGCTTCGGTGTAGGCGGCGTAGAGCCGCTGCAGCGCATGCGTCACGCCGGGGCAGAGCTCGGCGAGGTCGCGCAGCTCCTGCTTCGGCAGGTCGATCTGGCGGAACAGGGGATCGGAGAAGATCTCGTTGAGTTCCGCGAAGAAGCGGTCCTCGTCGGCGGTGGCGAGGTCGCGCAAATCGAGGTCGTAGGTCTCGGCCAGTCGCAGCAGGATTTGCGCCGTCACCGGGCGCTGGTTGCGCTCGATCAGGTTGATGTAGGAGGGCGAGATGCCGAGCCCCTCGGCGATCTGGGTCTGCGACAGCCCCAATTGCTGGCGGATCCGCCGGAAGCGCGGACCGACGAACAGCTTCTTTCCGGACTCACCGGGCATGGCAGGCTTCCTGACCTATATTGTGACGAAATTTACAAATCGACATTTATTACAAGTTCAGATGTTACATGACATCACAAATAAAAAACAAGGTATCTATACGAACTTCGCGTTTTCGCGTTTATCTCCTGACACGCAGTTCGCAATGCTCTGTCAAGAATGTCGATCCGGCGAGCAGGTTGCGGGGATCAGGTGCAGGCGGCTGGGCAAAGGCAGCCCGATTTTGAAGGAGACTGACGATGAGCAAGGGCAGCAATTTCTGGGTGATCGGCGGCGAGTTCGGGTCGATGAACTTCCACAAGCTGGTCGAAGGCTCGGCCCAGGTCCGCGGTCCGTTCAAGACGCGCAAGGAAGCCGAAGAGTGCTGGAAGGAAGTTTCGGAAGAGAGCCGCCACAAGGCCGGCGTGCGCTTTTCGATCGTCGAGGAGCCGTCGCGGGTTTCGGCCTGAACGACCATGATCCGGAAAAGCGGGAACCGGTTTTCCCTCGCGACAAACGCAAGCGTTTGCGCGGAGATCATGTTCAAACAAGAGATGACGTCGCGATACGCAATCGCATCCTAACGCAGCTAAGAAAACGTCCAAGGACGGCGGCCCCATCCGGTTTCATCCGGGTGGGGTCGACCGCTTTTGGGACAGCGTCAGGTCTTTGATCTGGGGATAAGTGGCGGTCTAAGTGCTTGGGAACCAACGCCCTTTGCGGACATCTTGGTTGCTGATAGGTTAATGCGCAGGAAACCCGTCACCACGAGACCGCAAGGCATGTCCGATCCGCAGAACACCGGCAGCGAGGCGCGCGAGATGCGGCCGACGTTGCGAGAGGCGCTGCGGCGGGCGCGGATCGAGGCGGCCGATCGCACCGGTGTCGTCGTCGAGTTGCGCGACGCCGAGGTGGCGCGGCTCGAGATCCTCAACGATGCGCTCGATCCGCTGTTCGCGCAGGTGCCGGACAAGGTCGATCTGTTCGACCGCGGCATCAGCCAGGGCGAGACGCCGCGGCTGTGGATCGACGTCGTCGCGCATGTGCTGATGGGGCGCGACAAGCGGATCTACCGCTTCGTGCAGGACACGAGGTTCGGCCGCATCGTGCTCGCCGAATCGCATGACGTGGCCGCGATCGTCGATGCCGTCACCGACTATGTCGCGCGCCGCCTGATCGAGCGCGAGCATGCGATGGTGGCAACGCCGCTTCCGGCCGTCGAGCCGACGGCGCCGCCGCCCGTCCCGGTGGTGGCGCCGAAGCGCCGCGGCGGGATCGGCATGTTCGTGTTCGGCTTCGTCATGGGCGCGCTCGCGCTGTTCGGTCTCGCGCTGTTTGCGAGCTTGCAAAACTTCTAGCCGCTCGAGGGGCGGGGGCATCGTGGTCATAACACCCGCCGCGGCATTTTTCGGCGTCTTGGCGGGTGCCGCGGTGGTCGGCAGCGCCGTGCTGTTCGGCAAGTGGCAGACATTGCGGCGCGCCGAATACATCCGCACCTTTCACTGGCCGGCGGGCCTGTTGGCGCGGCTCGAGAAGCGTCACCCCGGCTTCACCCGCAAGGACAGCGCGCTGGTCTCGCGCGGCCTGCGGCAGTTCTTCCTCGCCTATCTGATGAGCGGCAAGCGTTACGTCTCGATGCCCTCGCAAGCGGCCGACGACCTCTGGCACGAATTCATTCTCTACACCCGCGAGTATGATGCGTTCTGCCGCCGCGCCTTCGGCGGCTTCCTGCATCACACCCCCGCAGTCGTCCTGGTGAAGGAGCGGCGCAGGAGCAATGAGGGGCTGCGGCGGGTCTGGTGGTATTGCTGCAAATACGAGAACATCGATCCGGTCAGGCCGACCCGGCTGCCGCTGCTGTTCGCGCTCGACGCCAAGCTGAACATCGCGAACGGCTTCATCTATCACACCGACTGCGAGGCGCTGCGCCGCAGCGGGATCGGCGGCAGCAGTCCGTATTGCGGCGGCGATTTCTCCGACTCGTCGATCGACGGATCGTCGGCGGGTTTCGGCGATGCCGGCAGCGACGGGAGCAGTGGCAGCGATGGCGGTGACGGCGGCAGCGGTGACAGTGGTGGTGGCGACAGCGGCGGCGGCTGCGGCGGTGGGTGTGGCGG